>DASRII010000176.1:0-5782 GCA_035650075.1 Micromonosporaceae bacterium
ACAACCGCGCCACAGCCGGGTACCGCTGAGCTGACTGGACGAGACCCCTTCCGGAAGGGAGTTGGCATGTCCAGACCCAGAACCCGGCTGGGCGTGGTGGTGGCTGCCGCCGCGTTGCTGTCGGGCGGAATCGTGGTGGCCGCGGCGGGCGGACCGGCCGAGGCCGCCTCGGACGCACAGGTGATCACGGCTGACTACGGCAACTCGGCGCCATTGACCGAGCTGGCCAGCGGCGTGGCCACCCCGGGAGCCGTTGACGCCCGCATCGAGCGCGGGCCTGTGGTGGCCGACGCCGGTCACGACTCCGACGGCGCAGTGTCCCCTGTGGACCGTGCTACTGTCGCGATCCCTGGGGCGACAACCTTTGCCGGACTGTCCGGCACCGCCAAGCCGCCCGACCCGAACGGCGACATCGGCCCGAACCATTACGTGGAGATGGTCAACCTCAGCGTCGGGGTATTCAAACGGGACGGCACGCCGCTGCTCAACGTACCGATCGGATCGATCTTCGCCGGCCTTCCTGGTACGCACCCGTGCGAGGGCAACTTCGGTGACCCGGTCGTGCTCCACGACCAGTTGGCCAACCGCTGGCTGCTGACGCAGTTCACGGCCAGCACGGCGCCGTTCTACCTGTGCATGGCGGTATCCCAAACCCCCGACCCGACCGGCGCGTACCACCTGTACGCGTTCTCCAACGGCGGACTGTTCCCGGACTATCCGAAGTTTGGCGTCTGGCCCGGCGGCTACCTCGGGTCGAGCCGCGACTTCAACGGGCTGGCTGGTGCCTTCGTCGGCGTCGGCACCTGGGCGTTCGAGCGGACCAAGATGCTCCTCGGCGACCCAACCGCGGTGGCGGTCAAGGTACTGTTGGCGCCAGGCACCGAGCCGTGGAAGACCGGCGACGGCCTGCTCCCGTCGGATCTGGACGGCAAGGTGCTGCCGCCGTTTGCGACGATCGGCTACTTCATCGGCACGATGGACGACGGCGGGCCGTACGGCGCCCCCTTCGACGGCGTCAACGTCTTCCACTTGCGGTTCAGTTTCTCGCCACCCGCGGCCGCGCTGACGTTCGTCCGGTCGATTCCGGTCGCGCCATTCGACTCGATCTTCCCGTGTTCGCCCGGACCACGAGACTGCATCCCGCAGCCGGGCACCACTCAAAAGATCGACATCCTGTCGTACCGGCAACGGCCGATGCACCGCGCCGCGTACCGCCGGTTCGCCAACTACGAGTCGCTGGTGACCAACCAGTCCGTAGAGGCGCAGCCGGTCCTGGCCGGCGTGCGCTGGTACGAGCTGCGCGGCCTGTCCACCGCGACGCCGTCGGTGTTCCAGCAGGGCACGGTCGTCGGCAACGACGGCGTACACCGTTGGATGGGCAGCATCGCCCAGGACCGCCGCGGCAACATGGCGCTGGGTTACAGCGTCTCCAACGCCACCACGGTCTTTCCGGGCATCCGGTACACCGGCCGGCTGCTGGCCGACCCGCTAGGCACCATGCCGCAGGGCGAAGGCACCATGGCCATCGGTACCGGCTCACAGACCGGCAGCCCGCGCTGGGGCGACTACACCGCCATGACTATCGACCCGGTCGACGACTGCACGTTCTGGTACGTCAACGAGTACTACACAGTCACCGGTGGCACCTGGAACACCAGGATCGGCCACTTCCGCTTCCCACCGCCCTGCCCGATACCCGTGCCCGGCCCGACACCCACCATCGCACCGACCCTGACCGCCGTGCCATAACTCGTAGAGGGTGGTGGCCGCCCCGAGCGGGGCGGCCACCGTTCTTCGGTCAGCGTCGGGTGCCGGGTGCCTCGTTGGGGCCTTGCGGCTCGGGCCCGGTCCACCGCTCGGACTGCAGCGAGCCGGAGCCGACGGGCATGCCGCCGGTCGGTACGTGCATGTTGCAGTTGAACAGACCACCGCTGGGCGCGAAGGCGATCGGGATGACGGGGTATGCCCGCCCGCCGGGAATCACCGATGTGGAGATGTAGTCCCCGAACATCCGGCCCTGCGATGTGTTCGGTAGCCAGGACAGCGTCATCGGTCCGGCGATCGCGATCGCGGCCGCCCAGGACGTACCGCCGTTGGTGGAGGAGATGTAGCCGACGTTGAGCTGGCAGGTCGCGGCCGTGCACGACGAGTTCGGGTAGAAGTAGTAGGTCAGCCCGATGCGTGCCGTGTTGCCGGACGTGGTCCGGTCCACCCCGATGCCGGGTACGAAATGCTCGACCGTGCTCGACGTCGCGTCGATCGGTACCCGATACGGCGCCGCCCAGGTCGTCTCGCTCGTGGACTCGGACACGATGATGTCGTTGCGGGGGCAATTGGTGCGGAACCGGCAGTCTGCCCAGGCGACGTAGACCGTGCCTGAGGAGTCGATTTCCGCCGACGGCAGCGGCGATTCCCGCAGCCCACCGGCGACCGTGTGGTGGGTGATGTTCGAGACGAGTACCGTCGCCCGCCAGCTCGCCCCGCCGTCGATGGACCGGAACGAGCGGATCTGGGCCGCGTTGGTCGCCCGGTAGGGCACGATGACGGTGCCGTTGGGCCGCACCACCGGCTGGCCGCCCAGTCCGGTCGCGCCGCTGCTGGACGCGAGCGGCGGTCCCCAGTTGAGCCCGCCGTTGGTCGACGTGGTCATCCGGATCTGGTTGCCGCTGACGATGTCGTACTGCGTGTAGCAGTTGCCGAAGAACGGACTGGTCGACGTGTTGTCGCAGACGATCCAGTTCTTGTCCAGGTTTCCGGTCGCGGTCGTGATCGGGTTGCTCCAGGTGAGCCCACCGTTGGTCGACCGCAGCGTGAGCACCGGGTTCGTACCCGGGCCGTTGATGCCCAGCACGGAGATGAGCCAGACGTTGTCCTGCGCGTCGAACGCCACCACCGGGTCGCTGACCTGCGCCCAAGGACCGGGCGGGGTCGAGTTGGGCGTCAAACCGGGCAGGAAGCCTTGGGTCCAGGTCGCGCCGTTGTTCGTCGATGTGGCGAAGCCGATGTTCGACGCCCCGCCGCCGAACACCCGACCGACCTGGAAGGTCGACACGATCGTGGAGCCGAACTGGAACGTGTCCGGCTCCACCTCGGTGCGGTGCTGCGCGGCGGCGTCGGTGTACGGGTCGGTGCTGACCTGGGTGACGGGCACGTTGGCATAGGCCGGCGTGCTGGTGAACAGCAGTATGGCGACGGCCGGGATCGCCAGCACGGCGCCGTACGCGGACAGTCGGATCAGACGCATGATGCGGTCACCTCCGGAACTGACAGACGTCTATCCGGAGCCGGCCTACCAGCCGGGCCGAGATCGACATAACCCAGGTCCAGCCGAATAGGCGCCTTCCGCGTGCACGCGCAAAATGCCACCGACCCGCCGCGCGCCGCGAAAGTTACGTACGCCTACCGCAGTCAACCTCGGTCGACATGAGAAGACATTGACCGCATACGATTTCATGTCTACCCTCGCGGCGACTTCGACATCGGGAGGCGCCATGCTCCAGTCACGCCGCGCACGATGGGTCCTGGCTATTGCCACCGCCGCCGCACTGGCGGTCGCGGTCGCCGCGCCGGCGCACGCCGCCACGCTGTACCTCGACACGTTCCAGGACGGCAACGCCGACGGATGGACCTTCACCAATGGCTCCTGGTCGGTCGTCGCGGAAGACGGCGCCAGCCTGGTGCTGCGCCAGGCGGCGACGTTCGGCGACGCACGGGCGGTGGCGACCGTACCGGGCCGCGGGTCGGGTCCGGCCACCCTGGTCTTCGCCCTGGCCAAGCCGCGCGGCTGGTCCTTCAACGGATCCGTCGCGGTACTGTTCACCGCCGCCGACGCGAACAACTACTTCTTCGTGGCCCTGCGACCCACAGCCCTGCAGATCGGCAAGCGGCAGAACGGCGTGTTCACGGTTCTGGCCAGCGTCCCCTACGCCCCCGCCGTCGGCACCTGGCACCGGCTGACCATCGACCTGACGGTTCCGACGCGGATCACCGCCGTCGCCGCGGGTACCTTCCCCGGCGCGATCGTGACCGTCAGCGGCCAACCGCCGTTCGGATTCGGCAACCGCGTCGGCTTCGCCACCCGCAACGCCACCGCGTCGTTCGACAACATTCAGATCGAGGACGACGTACCGCCACCTCCGCCGTCGTGACCTCGACCTCGATTGCTCCGGCGCACCATCTCGGTGATCCAGATGGGGGCGAACGGAGACGTGCAGTTCGGGGGAGTCGGGTTCACACCGTGATCGTCACCGTGTTTCTCGTTCACCTCGCGTGTCTTCGGGTCCTCGAGCGCGGCCAGCTCGGCCATCACCTCGGCCAGCGTCGTCTCGGCCACATCAGCCTCCGGTGAGGTCGTCCACGAGAGCCCTGACGAGGCGTCCGATGTCGTCGCGGATGGTGCGTACGGTGTCGAGGTCCTGGCCGGCGGGGTCTGGAATGTCCCAGTCTTCGTGGCGCTGTCCGGGGTAATAGGGGCAGACGTCGCCGCAGCCCATCGTGATGACCACTGACGAGGCTTGCGAGTCCTCCGGGGTCAGCACTGTGGGTTTCTGGTCGGTGATGTCGATGCCGATCTCATTCATGGCCTCGACAGCCACAGGATTGATCTGGTCGGCGGGTGCGGAGCCGGCCGAGCGAACTTCGATGGTGTCGCCGGCGAGGTGGCGTAGGAAGCCCGCGGCCATCTGGGAACGGCCCGCGTTGTGTACGCAGACGAACAGGACGCTGGGCTTTCGGCCGTTGGTAGTCATGGGTTCACAATCTCGCGGGCGGGCGTGGCTTCGGGGCTGAGCAGCGTCGGCATGGCGGGGCCGCAGGGGTCGCTCATCGAGGGCTCCTGGCGGGGGTACGGGTGTCGAAGGTCGACCGGCCGCGGGTAGAGCGCGGTCACGGCAAGGAGGGCCAGGAGGGCACCGGCCAGTTGGGCGGCGACGAATCCGGGCACGGATGCGGGCGCGATACCGGCGAAGCTGTCGGTGAACGCCCGACCGATGGTGACGGCCGGGTTGGCGAAGCTCGTGGAACTGGTGAACCAGTAGGCGGCGCCGATGTACGCGCCGACCGCGGGCGCGGCCAGCGCGGCCCGTCCGGTGCGGACGAGGGCGAGGATGAGCAGGACCAGGCCGGCGGTGGCGACGACCTCACCGAGCCACAGGTTCGCCGCGGAACGCTCGGTGTGGGACAGCGTGACCGGCGCGAGGGAGAACATCAGGTTGGCCAGGACCGCGCCGCCGATGCCACCGAGGATCTGCGCGATCGTGTACGCGGCCACGTCGGCGACCCGCAGATGGTTGCCGCTGCGGCGGTGCAGCCACCAATCGGCGAGGGTGACGACCGGGTTGAAGTGGGCGCCGGAGACCGGGCCGAAGACGAGGATCAGCACGGCCAGCGCGAGCATGGTGGCGATCGAGTTCTGCAGCAACTGCAGCCCGACGTCGTTGGGCGACAGGCGGGTGGCCATAATGCCGGAGCCGACAACCGCGGTCACGAGCAGCATGGTGCCGAGCAGTTCGGCGACCAACCGCCGCGCCAACGGAGGACTCATCGGCGATGCCGTTCGGCGGAGAGAGCCGGGGTGAGCCGATCGACGCGAACGGCGATGTCGCGGTACGCGGTCTCGAAAGCGTCGTCGGTATCGGCCGGGACCGGGTCGGGCACCGACCAGTGCAGCCGGCCCGGATTGGCGGGCAGGGTCTCGTGCGCGTGGTCGCAGACCGCGACGACCAGATCCCCGCGGTTGACGATCGCGTCGACGTGGGCGGTGCGGGCGGGGTCGAGCCACAGC
>DASRII010000177.1:0-7492 GCA_035650075.1 Micromonosporaceae bacterium
CGTTTCGATTTCGATCTCCGGGCCGAGAAACAGCGGCCCGGCGCCGTGGAAGACCGGGTACGGCTTGTAGTCGTACGAGTGGATCAGACCGCCGCAGCCCTCGTCATCCTCGTCGCGGCAGTCTTCGCAGTCGCAGTCCTCGCCGCAGCATCCGTTGCCGCAGTCGGCGCCGTCGCGGTTCCAGCCGTCGCACGACTGACACTGCCAGTACCAGTCCTGCCGGCACTCGGCGCAGATGGTCGAACCGCGGACCGTCTCGATGGTCTGCGAATCTGAGACCACCGCGTCGCACCGGTCACAGGTCACACAGTCCTGACAGGACGACCCGTCCCGGTACCACTCGTCGCAGCCAGCGCAGCGGGTGTGAGCCTGGGGAGCGCATTCAACGCAGACCAGCTCACCGTCTTGGGTCCGGACGTCCGCGGCGCAGTCCATGCATGGCATGGCCACCTCCGGTTGTGAATTGGGCAGACGGAGGCGCGGAAACCTTCCGCTATCTACGCGCCTCGCGTCCGCCGAGATAGGGAAGGAAAAGTCGAGCTAGACATGTCCGGCGGGACCCATGACAGGTGTCCTGCAGGACCTCACCGGGCCGACGCGGAGATTTTCAGGGCGCCAACCAACGGTGGTGGTGACATGGTCGCGGGGTCAGTGCGCAGCCGCGGTCGCGAGCTGGCCGCGTAGCTGTGCCGCGAGGATCCGCCACCGGTCCACCTGCGTCCAGTCGGCGTCATGCCGCATGCACGGCTGGGTAGTGGCGCAGGTTAAGCAGTCGATACCGGTACTGGTGCGTTCGGCCGCAGTGCCGAGGGCGTCGAGGACGTCCTCCCAGTCCGCGGGACGCAACCACAGCGGTATGGCCGGATCCGGGTTGGCTCTGGCTGACCTAGGTGGGCCAGCCGCAGGTCCCGTGTGGTCGTCCATTGTGGAGTTCCTCGCTTCTCCGCAATTCGGCGGTGGCACGACACCAGGGCAGGTCGGTGGTGCACCATCGGCGGACGGCGTCGAGGCGGGCGGTTACCACGGCGGCTAGCGCGTACCCACAGACGAGGTGACCTGACCGGCTGCCGATCTCAGGCAGCGGCCGGCCAGGGGCAGGTGAAGAGGTCAGCGATCGGGTGCGCCGGTGAGAGCGGTGCCGTTGACGGTGACCGCAGGGGTGAGGTCGGTCAGGCGCAGCACGGCGGCTGGTGGCAGGCTGACGCGTTCGCCGCCCGCGTACGTAAGTACCCACCAGCCGTCACGGCCCTGCCATGGCGTGCCGGCGACGGTGTGGGTGGTGCTGTCGGCGGCGACGACCTCGTCGCCGTGGCGCAACTGGCTGACCGGGGCGAGGCGATGACCGTCTGCCGGTTGGACCACCCACGGGGCGACGGTCCTGGTGCGGCTGCCGGCCGTAGCGGCGAGGCTGACGCCGACGGCGGTGTGGGCGATGGATACGACGGTGGCGGGCAGCCATGCGGCATGAGCGTTGACGTGGACGGCCTGTCCCAGGTGCAGACAAGGACGGGACAGGCGCGGGGCGAACGGGTTGATGGTCATGCTCGGGCTCCTTCGCAATAAGGAATCGGCGGAGTCCGGGTACGGCCAACTGGCCGTGCCCGGTGCGCGTTCGCGCGAGGTGGCCGGGCTACGGCCAAGCGAGGTCAGATGGTGCGGGTCAGCAACTGATGCGGCGGCCGGGTGGCGCTGGCGGTGAACCGCCCCGGTTGGAACGCATCAGAGTGTCGGTGCCGGCTGTGTCAGCGCGGCACGCAGCCGCTGGATCTGTTGCTCGGTGAGGCTCACGTGGAGTGGCGGTAGTTGCCGTTGGCCCGTCCAGCAGACCGGGCGCCACTGCGGCAGTCAGGCCGCTCCGCCGGTCGTGCAGCGGTTGCCGCGGCGGTCGCGGGACCGTAGGCGGGGGCGGACGCCGCGGGGCTGCGGGACGCCGTCGCGGATCGGGTCGTAGTGCTCGATGCCGCTGCGGCGCCGCTTGGCGGTGAACATGGCCAGGTCGGCGCAGCCCAGCCCGAGATGGGCGTCCCCGCCGGCCACCCGGCAGATGCCGGTGCTCAGCCGCACCGCAACCGGCGTGCCATGCACCGTGATGGACTCGCCGGTGACGGCGGCCAGGGATTGCGCCACCGCTGTCGGCATGCGGGTGGTGATGAGCACGAACTCATCCCCACCGAGGCGGGCCACCAGGTCCCCGTCGGCGGCGACCTGATCGAGCCGCCCGGCGATGCCGGCGAGGTAGTCGTCGCCGAAATGGTGGTCGTGGTCGTTGTTGACCTCGTGCATGTCATCGACGTCGACGACAGCCACGGTCAGCTCGACCCCGACCGCGCCGGTAAGGTGCTGCTCGGCGAGCCGCCGAACTGGCAGCCCGGTGACCGGGTCGGTGTTGGCCTCGGCGAGCTCGGCCTCCAGTACGCCGACGCGGGTACGGGCGGTGTCGCGCTCGGCGCGGGCCCGGTAGACCCGGCCGTTAGCCCTGGCGAGCAGGACCGCCAGCCAGGCGATGCCGAAGCTGGCGACGACCGCCGCGGTGAGCGGGTAGTCGGCAAGGATGAAGAGGAATAGCCAGCCCTGGATGACGAGCAGGGGGATGAGGGACGGGCGTCGTGTGACCGCGGTCAGCCGGGAAGGCCTGGACACAGCTGGTCTCCTTCTGGTTGCGGGGAACGCCAAGAGGCGAACCGGGTTCCCGGTTCGCCTTCGGTTGCGTGTGATCGAAAGGGGCTTAGGAGGTGGCCAGGGCGACGAGGTGGTCGTGGGCGTGCAGCTTGGTCAGCGCATCCTGAGCACTGTTCAGGTAGGACAGCCGGTCGGCGAGCCGGCCGGAGATGGCGGCCAGGTGGCGGCCGTCGAGGGTGACCACGCCCTCGGCGGGAACCGCGGCTAGCAGCCCGAGGTGGGCGTAGGCGTGCGGCCCGGCCTGAAAGGCCTCCAGGTCGTTGGTCGACACCGTGAGGACCTTGTTGGGCAGGGCGTTGTAGGTGCGCATCGCGGCGACCCGAGGTTGGGCCAGGTAGTGGCGCTGCGCCTTGGCCAGGCTGTACTTGGCCGTGTCGTCGCGGTGTCGGTCGAGGAAGTGCCAATACGGCTGGGCCGGGCGGGTGCCCTCGACGACGCGCTGCCAGATGTGCCAGCGGTACCAAGAGGCGTTGCGCGCGTTCATACGCATGGCGTCGAGGTCGAGTAGCCGGATCGGTCCGCCGGCGGCGGTGTCGTGCCAGGGCTGCACGAGGCTGCCGCGGCGCAGCCGGGTGCTGACCGGGAAATGCCCGGCGGGGCTGGCGATGGCCAGCGGGTTGGCCGAGCCGAGGCGGGCGATGGCTGTGGCGGCCAGCTGGTCGGTGGGGGTGGCCTTGGGCAGGCACACGATGACCACGGCGGTGTGGGACACGGTGATCCTCCTACAGACAAACAGGTGTGGGCGCACGAGAGTGATGTGCGAAGCGCGAGCGCGCGGAGGGAAATGCGGCCGGAAGGGGGCCAACGGTGAAGCGCGGCCGAGCCGCGAAAGGGCCGACACGCAAAGCGGGTCAGGCGATGTGGTGCGATGGTGCTGGGTGGGCGGGCGCCGACGGGCGGAGCAGGCCGACCGGCCAACAGGCGGGGTGGGCGGTTGCTACCGCGGTCGTGGGCGACGTGGCCCGGGTTGGTGCGTGGGAGGTTGTGATGAATGAGCCTTCACCGTAGCCCGGCCACCCAACAGCCGTCCCTCGATCACAATCGGCGTGATTCCGGCCCTGACCTGCAGTGTTGGGTGACCGGGCGGTCTGCGACCTGCGCCCTGTTGGGTGCCTGTTGGGTCGATCCGGGCTGCTGTTGGGTGGATCGAGCCGGGCTGTTGGGTGCGCTGAAGGGCTCGCTACAGCGCGTTCGGTGCTGGTGACCAGGTTCGACGGCTATGCGGCGGCGAGCAGCCGCAGCGGATCCTCGGCCGGCTCCGGCGGCCCTGGATTGAGCGAGCCGGGCTGCCCGTGACCGCTTGGTAGGTCGGCCAGTGTGAGGCGGTGGCGGCCGTTGCCGGCCAGCCGCCACACCGGCCCGGCCGGGTCTTCGCCGGCCTCGGGTGACGTGGTCGCCACGGTAAGGGTTGGTTCCGGCTTGTCGGCGAGCTTGCGGTGCAGGTTCTGCTCGCGAGTCCGGTTGGGCAGCACGAACAGCACCGGATAGGCCGGCCCGCCCTCGGCCAGCAACCGTCGGTGCGAAGCCAGCTTGGCCACGAGCCGCCCGAGCGTCTCGCTGCCGCGATCCAGCTCCAGGAACCAGCCCACGCTGCGGTCCCCGTCGGTCCAGACGCCGTGCCCGTCCGGGTTGATCCGGCCGTTGAACCGGGCGGCAGTCGAGCGCTCCGACCACCAGCGGACCAGCTGGGTGCCCGGATGTGTGCGGGCGTGCACCAGCAGGTTGACGAAGAACTGGTTGGCCTGCAGCAGGTGCTCCAGGCTGGGTCGGGCGTAGATGCGGTCCTGGCGTTCTCGCAGTGCCTTGGCCGTGGGTGGACTGTCCCCGCGGGCCAATGCCATGTAGCGGGCCGATAGCAGCCCAGAGACCCAGCAGATCGGGTTGGGTGCGCCGGGCCGGTTGCGGATGAACCGGTCCACGAACCCGATCCGGCGCAGGGTGTGTAGGCGGTGCCGGCAGGTGGTGGGGTTGGTGAACAGGATCGCGGTGATCTGGTCGGTGGTGAGGCTGGTGTGCTCGTCCAGCAGGGCGGCGATGGTGTAGTCGCGGGGACGAAGCCGGTGGGAGATGTCGATCAGTGTGTGGGTCGGGATGGCTCGGCTGATGCCGGTCGCGCGAAGCACGACCGTGGGCCGACTCCCCGTTCGCAAAGATTCCCCTACAGGGAACTGTCGGGCGACGGTGGTGGCGGACATAGTGCCTCCTAGCTGGATTGTTGGGTGGTGAAGGTTGACCTAGGCCCGGCAGTACGGCGCCGAGGGTTGGCCGGTGGCAGGTCCAATCCGGTGACCGGGTTGGGGCTGGGATCCACCCAGCACAACGCACGGCGCCTGTGCCTCAGCGGCGTCCCTCGCGACCGCGGAGGACTTATAAGCGAAGCAGGTAGGCGTAGATGCGGGCTGCCAGTCGCGTCGAAGTGACCTCGTTGCTGCGCCTCATCCGGTAAGCCGCTCCGGCTTTGGAGCTGAATGAATACGGCACTGGCTGAGCAGTTGGGTTAGGTCCTGTCGAGATCGTCTCCTGTTGGGTAATCCGACGGTTCCTGTTGGGCCTGGTCGTCCGCTGTTGGGTGGTGGTCGGGCGGGTCGTCGACGCCGGCGATCTTCGCGATGGCGGACCGGTTGCCGCCCTTGCCGGCGAACGCGGCTGCCGCGGTCTGCCGCACCGCGGTCGCCTCTCCCACCACGGTTCGAGGTGGGTTGGTGTGCAAGGTGAACGCGGCGGTTTCTCGGCCATCGACGACCAGCCGGCAGGCGGCCCGGAAGGCGTCCATGTGGGACAGGTCGTGCTCGTCGAGTTCCGGCATGGTGTGCCGGGCCAGCTGGTGGGCGTCCTCGGGCGCACACGAGAAGAAGATCTTGTTCCTGGCGTTGGCGGAGATGGCCAGCTGGGTGTCGCGGGGCATCTGGGCGAGGTTCTGGTGCGCGAGCACCATGCCGAAGTGGTAGCCGCGGGCCTCAGCCAGCATGTCGCCAACGCTGCCGGGCAGGTTGAGGAAGTTGTGTGCCTCATCGACGAACACGGTCGCGTCGCGGCGGTCGGGCTCGGCGAACCGGATCCGCCCGGTGGCGGCCTGCCACGCGGAGGCGAGTACGAACGAGCCCATCAGCCGCGCGGTCTCTTCCCCGATCTGCCCCTTCGGAAGCCGGGCGAGCAGGATGCCGCCGTCGAGTACGCGGCGCATGTCGAACGAGCTGTGCGGCGCCCCGAAGGTACGGCGGGGGAAGTCGCGCAGCAGCACCGATCGCAGCCGGGACAGCAGCGGTGCGATCACCTGGGAGCGCAGCGGCACCGGGGCGGTCTCGTACCACTCCCAGAACCCGCGCAGTCCCTCGGGGTCGTCGAGGTCGGCGGTGAACTGGTGGCGGAACTGCCGATCCTGCAGCAGGGAGGGGATCAATGTGAGGGTGGCGTTGGCCTTGCGCAGCAACGTCAGGCAGGCCACGCGGAGTACGTCGTCCATGCGTGGCCCCCAGTGCTTGGCGAAGATCTTTCCGAAGATGGACACGACGTTGTCGACCACCAGGTCATGGTCGGCGCCGGCGAGTGGGTTGAGGGTGACCCCGTCGGGTTGGTCCGGGTCGATGAGCACCAGCCGTTTGGCCAGCGTGGCCGGGATCCGGTCCAGCAGGTCGATGACGAGGTCACCTTTCGGGTCGATGACGATGGTGCCTCGGCGGGCGTGGATGTCATCGAGGATCATGTTCAGCAGCAGCGTCGACTTGCCCGAGCCGGTGGAGCCGAGCACGTGCAGGTGTTGGCGGGCGTCGGGCACCTTCAGCGCCACTGAGTGCCCACCTACCTCGGCCCGACCGAGGACCTTGGCGCCGCGGCCGCCGAACGGTACCGCGACCGGGGCGGGCATTGGCTTGGCGCGGGCCCGGTCCAGGCCGGGGACGGCGACATCGCGCGGTAGTGCCGCGATCGCCGCCAACTCCACAGCGTTGAGCAGGAAACCGCGCCGCAGCACCCGGGCGGCCAGCACCGGCGCCGGATGCGGCAGCCGCAGCCGGCGCAGCCGGTTGCGGCCAGTCCAGACGCCGAACGCGGAGGCGATGCCGTGGGCGAGGGTGACCAGCCGCGGCATCAGGGTGGCTGGCGTGCCGCCGCGCGGGTTTGTGTGCGCGACGGCGTAGCGGATCGCGACCTCCCACTGTGAGCCGGCGAGCTTGTCCACGCCGGCGCGGCCGTCGCGGTCGCGTTGCGGGTCCGCGCCCGGCTGTAGCCGGTTCGGGTACGGGTGTGGCGCGCTGCGGTGGGTGGGGCCGAACAGCTCCAGTACCAGGTCCAGGCTGACGCGCGGCCAGGTGGCCGGGTCGAGCCAGCTCCGCGGGGTGGTGCCGGTGCGTAGAGCCTGTACCCCGCGGCGCAGCCGGTGCATCTGCCGGCTGGTCGCCGGCCGGGCCAGGACTTGCACGCACGCGGACTCGGCGGCGTGCAGGCTCGACGCGGCTGCGATCAGGGTGCGCATCGGATCGTTGTCGTGATCGGTCTCCAGCGGGAACCACGCCGGCAATGTGGGCGCGAGCGCGCCACCTACCGCGACCGCGTTCAGGGGCAGCGGCGGCTCGGCCGTATCGGTGACCGTGCAGGCGGCGCCGGGCCACGCGCCGCGTACGGCGGCCTGGATCGGGCCGGTCTGCAGAGTCCCGGGTACCCACACCGCGATGGACAGCTGCCGACCGGTCCACCGGTACTCCATAGCGATGTGGGACCGGCCGTCGCGCAGCCGGCGCCGCCACCCGGCTGACAGGATCTCGGCCATCGTGGCCGCCGCCGCCCTGGCCGCGGTCGTGGTCGCGCGGGCGCTGGT
>DASRII010000178.1:0-16813 GCA_035650075.1 Micromonosporaceae bacterium
GGAGCGCAGCGACGAGGGAAGGCGGCGCACAAGGCGCGCAGCGAAGCGAGGCCGGTAATGATCTTCGAGTACGAGTTCATGATCCGGGCGCTCATCGGGGCGCTGATCACGGGGCTGTCGGCGCCGGCGCTCGGCACGTACCTCGTCCAGCGCCGGCTCGCGCTCATCGGCGACGGGATCGGGCACATCGCGCTGACCGGAGTCGGTTTGGCGCTGCTGACCGGTACGGCCCCGGTGTTCGTGGCCGTCGTCGTGTCCGCGGCCGGGGCGGTAGCCGTCGAGCTGGTCCGGGAACGCGGCAAGGCGTCCGGCGACATCGCGCTCGCCTTGCTGTTCTACGGCGGTATCTCCGGCGGCGTCTTCCTCGTCACGCTCTCGGCGGACAAGACGAACGCGAACCTCATGGCGTACCTGTTCGGTTCGCCGCTGACCACGTCCCGCGCCGACCTCGTGGTCATGGCCGTCCTGGGGGCGCTGGTGCTGGCGGTGACGTTGGTACTGCGGCCGTGGCTGTTCGCGATCTGCCACGACGAGGAGTACGCCCGCGTGTCCGGGCTGCCCGTGCGAGGGCTCAACCTGCTGCTCGCGGTCACCACCGCGGTCACCGTCACGGTCGCGATGCGCGCGGTCGGCCTGTTGCTGGTCAGCGCGCTGATGGTGGTACCGGTGGCGACGGCCCAACAACTCACCCGCGGTTTCCGGACCACGATGGGCGCGGCCATGGTGATCGGCTTCGCGGCGGCTGGAGTGGGCATCTGGCTTGCCGGCACCTACGACACGGCACCCGGAGCGACGATCGTGCTGGTGGCGATCGCCGGGTTCCTCGCGGCCGCGATCGGAGCGTCGGTCTGGAGGGCGGTACGCCGCCGCGCCGCGCCGGCCAGCCCGACGTCAGCCGATGAGCCACATGAGGTCGTGCTGGACACTGACGCCGGCCGCTTTCCGTTACGGTGACCGCATGGCATCGACCGGGTACGAGGGGTACGAAGCAGCCGGGGAACTACTGCGTGCCCTCGCCGCTCCGATCCGGGTCGCGATCGTCACCGAGCTGGGCGTCGGTGAGCGTTGCGTGCACGAGCTCGTCGACAAGCTCGGTGCCCCCCAACCGCTCGTCTCCCAGCATCTGCGGGTGCTGCGGGGCGCCGGCGTGGTCCGGGGGGCAAGGCGCGGCCGGGAGATCGCGTACTCACTGGTGGATGAACACGTCGCGCACATCGTGGCCGACGCGGTAGCCCACGCGGGAGAGCCGGGAAAGGTTCCTACATGACAGCGCCCTCGCGTAACACACGGCAGCGATCCGCGGTCAGCTCGCTGCTGGCGGACGTCGAGGGCTTCCACAGCGCGCAGGACCTGCACGCCATGCTCCGGGCTCGGGGCGAGCGGGTGGGCCTGACAACCGTGTACCGCACCCTGCAGGCGCTCGCCGACGCGGGCGAGATCGACGTGATGCGGCCACCCGGTGGCGAGCACCTCTACCGCCGCTGCGGCGAGGGGCACCACCACCACCTGGTGTGCCGGGTGTGCGGCCGTACCGTCGAGGTCGCCGGGCCGGCCGTCGAGAGCTGGGCCGACCGCGTGGCGGATCAGCACGGGTACGTGAACGTCAGCCACACGCTGGAGATCTTCGGCACCTGCCCAACCTGCGCCCCGTAAACCCCGTCGATCAAGGAGTTGTGCACACGGTTTGAAGATCAAACCGTGTGCACAACTCCTTGATCGACGGGGAAGGGGGCTAGCGGACGCGGCGGCGCACGTCGGGGCGCTTGGACGGGCCGGGCTCCCATTGCTCGACCCAGTCACCCTCGCTCGGCGGCGGGACAATGCCCTGCTCTAGGAAGGCGTACCGGCCCTTGGCGACCCGCCGAGCCGCGGCCGAGTCGATGGCGTCGGTGTTCGACCACAGGCCCTCGAACAGTGCCTCGGCGCGCAGTCGGGCCTGGCGGCAGAACAGGTCGGCCAGCTCGGCGCCCTCGGGGCAGGTATCGCGTTCGGCCCGCGCCCGCACACACGCGGCGCTCATCGCGAACAGCTCCGCGCCGATGTCCACGATCCGGCCGAGGAACGCCTGCTTGCGCTCCATCTTTCCCTGCCAGCGGGACATCGCGTAGAACGTGGACCGGGCGAGCTTGCGGGAGGCGCGTTCCACGTACCGCAGATGCTTGGCCAGCGGCCCGAAATCGCCGTACCCGGCCGGCAGCTGACCCCGACCCGCGACCAGAGTGGGCAGCCAGCGGGCGTAGAACGCCCCGGCCTTTGCTCCCGCGCGGGCCTTGCGCTTGATGTCGGCCTCGGGGTCGATGATGTCGCCGGCCACCGACAGGTGGGCGTCGACGGCCTCGCGCGCGATCAGCAGGTGCATGATCTCGGTCGAGCCCTCGAAGATGCGGTTGATGCGCAGGTCGCGGAGCACCTGCTCGGCGGCGATGGGCCGCTCGCCGCGGGCGGCCAGCGAAGCGGCGGTCTCGTATCCGCGGCCGCCCCGGATCTGGATCAGCTCGTCGGCGACGAGCCAGGTCAGCTCGCTGGCGTACAGCTTGACCAGGGCCGCTTCGATCCGGATGTCGTTGCGGTCGTCGTCGGCCAGCAGGCAGCAGAGCTGGAGCATGGCCTCGAGGCCGTACGTCGACGCGGCGATGAACGCGATCTTCTTCGAGACCGCCTCGTGCTCGCCGACCGGCCGGCCCCACTGCACACGCTCGGCCGCCCACTCGCGGGCCACGGTCAGGCACCACTTGCCGGCCGCCACGCAGGATGCGGGCAGCGACAGGCGTCCGGTGTTGAGTGTGGTCAGCGCGATCTTGAGACCCTGACCCTCCTTGCCGATCAGGTTCTCCGCGGGCACGAACACGTCATGGAACCGCGTCACGCTGTTCTCCAGGCCGCGCAGGCCCATGAACTCGTTGCGCCGCTCGATCGTCACGCCCTCCGCGTCGCCCTCGACGACGAACGCGGTGATGCCGCCGCGATGGCCCTCGGACTTCGGCACGTGTGCCATCACGACGAGCAGCGTGGCGACCGTGCCGTTGGTGGCCCACAGCTTCACGCCGTTGAGGCGGTAGCCGCCCTCGACCGGAGTCGCGGTCGTCTTCAGCCGCGCCGGGTCGGAGCCGACATCGGGCTCGGTGAGCAGGAACGCGGACACCTCGCCGGCCGCCAGCCTCGGCAGGAACGCCTGCTTCTGCTCCTCGGTGCCGAAGAGCTTGAGCGGCTGCGGTACGCCGATCGACTGGTGTGCCGAGAGCAGTACGCCGATCGACGAGTTTGCCGATCCGGCAAGGGTGAGCGCCTTGCAGTAGTACAGATTGGACAGTCCCAGACCGCCGTACTTCTCGTCGATCTTCATGCCGAACGCACCCAGCTCGGCGAGCCGGTGGAAGACCTCGTCGGGCAGCCGACCCTCCCGCTCGATCAGCTCACTGTCCACATCGGACCGGACGTACGCGTCGAGCTTGTCGAGGAAGGCCTCGCCCTTTGCCACCTGCTCCGGATCCTGCTCCGGCAGCGGGTTGATGAGATCGAGCTGGAACCGGCCCAGGAACAGCTCTTTGCCGAAGCTCGGCTTGCGCCATTCGGTCTCTCGCGCGGCCTCGCCGACCGCACGGGACTGCTTCTCCGATACCTGCGTCGTGGCCACGGTCACCTCCGAGGTGTTACTCGAGAGTAGCATCGCTCTTTTCGTGACGGCGCGCCAGAGGAAGCACAAACCACAACAGGACAAACCACGCGCCAGCCACCGCACTCAGCACGATCGCGGCGGTTCGGGGCAACACCACGTCGGTGGCCAGCAGCACCGCGCCGACCATCGATACCAAGAGGAAGAACAGGCCGCCGGAGGCCATCCGGTGGGCCGAGCGGACCAGCGCCGGCTTCATGCCCATCCGGAAGAGCATCCGGTGGTACGCCACCGGCGCGATGATCATGGCGGCCGCCGCGGCGGCGGACAGCAGCGCGACGAGGTAGGTGATCCGCTCGAAGGTGTCGGTCGCGTCGAACTTGGCGGTGAAGACGAGCGTCAGCAGGAACGCGAAGAGAATCTGTACCCCAGTCTGGGCCACCCGGAGCTCCTGCAGCAGATCTGCGA
Organism: Micromonosporaceae bacterium; assembly: GCA_035650075.1. Taxonomy (GTDB): domain Bacteria; phylum Actinomycetota; class Actinomycetes; order Mycobacteriales; family Micromonosporaceae; genus DASSUC01. The sequence goes on from DASRII010000178.1 coordinate 4,082, forward strand.
AGTTCCGGTCCCACCGTTCCGATTCTGTCTCGTCCGGCCTTGTCGCTTGCTCGTCCCGCCGTGCCATCAGCGTTAGGTGCCCGCGGGCGTTGGAGGCGAAACGCGTTGCAGGATCGCCTCCGCCAGCGCGCCGGGCGCCTCGTCGGGGATCCAGTGACTCACTCCGGGCAGCGGCACGAAGCGGTAGTCACCGGTCACGTACGCCGCACACGACTCGGCCGCCACCCGGCCCACCGCGAGGTCGCCGTCGCTCCACACGTACGTCGTCGGTACCTCCACCGGCCCGAGCCCGTCGAGGTCGGCGCGGGACATCGCCCGGTACCAGTTCAGCGCGGCGGTCAACGCCCCCGGCTCCAGCATCGGGGCGGCGTACGTGTCGACGTCGGCCGGATCGACCCCGGTGTACACGGCGCGCAGCCGCCTCGCGTCCTCCCGCAGCAGCACGTCCTCGGCCTTGCCCGGTTGCCGGAACAGCTTGATGTACGCCGAGCGCTCCCGCTGGTCCTCGTCCTCGGCGCGAGCCATCGCATAGGCCAGCGGGTGCGGTACCGAGACCGCGGTCAGCGTGCGTACCCGGTCGGCGTGCCGGGCCGCCAACTGCCAACCGACGAGCGCTCCCCAGTCGTGCCCGACGACGTGTACGGTGTCGAACCCCAACGCGTCCACAATGGCCAGTGCGTCCGCGGTTACCTCGGCCATCCGGTACGCGTCCACATCGGATGGTCGGGCGCCGGGCGAGTAGCCGCGCTGGTCCGGTGCGACGGTACGCAGTCCGGCGGCGTGCAGTGCCGGGAGCACCCGATCCCACTCGCCGGCGTGCTGCGGGAAGCCGTGCAGCAGCAGTACGGCTTCACCGTCCTCGTCGCCCGCGACTCGGACGTCGAAGGTCAGCCCTCGTACTGTTGCTTGGGTACCGGAATTTCGCGCCACTCGGCCACCTCCAGGTAGGGAATCGTCTCCCCGTTGACCGTGTCGGTCGCGGTCCGCTCGTTGTACCTGCCGACGACCTCCACCCAGGTGTCCGGGGCCAGTCCGGATGGCGCGGCACCGGTCAGCCCCACCTTGATGGGGCGGGCGTCGGCCGCGCAGCAGGACAGGATCATCCGGCCAAGGTACTGCTCGCCCTCCGGCCCGGCCATGAGGAACCCGGTCAACTCGACCCGACGGTCCCCAATGGACAGTCCTCTGTCGAACACCGCCCGGGACGCGTAGTCGAGCACGCTGATCCGGGCTGGATCGCCGGCCGGCAGCGGCGGGAAGTCCGAGGTCTGGGCGTTGCCGAGCGCGGTACCGGACTGGCTTGCCGCGTACGACCCGAGCGCCGGTGGCGCCACGAGCAACAGGCCCAGCACGGGCAGCAGCAGGAACCAACCGACGCGGGGCTCGTGGTGGCCGTGCTCGTCGTGGCCGTGCTCGTCGTGGTCGTGTTCGTCGTGGCCGGCGACGGGGCGGCGGACCTCGAACCACAGCGTCGCCACCGCCGCGGCGACCAGCATGACGCCGGCCGCGATCAGGAACGGGCGCAGCCCTTCCTTGACGTACCGGAGGTAGAGGTCGCTCAGGCTGGCCTTGAGCACGGATCCGCCGAGCAGCAGCAGCACGACCGCCTGCGCCTGCCGGTTCATAGCAGCACACCCCCGACGAGCACGGATACCAGAACCGCGACCGCGAACGTGGCCGGCGCGAACCGGGACGCGAACCGCCGGCCGAACACGCCGGTCTGCATCGACACGAGCTTGAGGTCGACCATCGGACCGACCACGAGGAACGCCAACCGGGCGGTCAACGAGAACTGCGACAGCGAGGCCGCCACGAACGCGTCCGCCTCGGAGCAGATCGACAGCAGTACCGCCAGCAGCGCCAGCGCGAGCACCGACAGCACCGGGTTGTCGCCGAGGGTCTGCAGCCACCGCGCCGGTACGAACTCGCGGATCGTCGCGGCGGCCATCGCACCCAGTACCAGGAAGCCGCCGGCGTGCGTGATGTCGTGCCGGACCGCGGCCCAGAATGCCCGTCCCTTCGAGGCATCGTCCAGCTCCGGCCGGTGCGGCAACCGGATCCAGTCGAGCCGGCCGAGGCGCAGCCACAGCCAGCCCATCGCGGTCGCGACGAGCAGACTGGCGACGCCGCGGGCCACCACCATCTCGGGGTTGTTCGGGAACGCCACCGCGGTCGAGGCCAGCACGATCGGGTTGATCGCCGGAGCGGCCAGCAAGAAGGCCAGTGCCGCGGCCGGCGTGACCCCGCGGCGCATCAGCGAACCGGCGATCGGCACCGCGCCGCACTCGCACCCGGGGAGGATGACTCCCGCGCCGCTGGCGACCGGTACCGCCAACGCCGGATGCCGCGGCAGCGCCTTGGCCCAGAACGACCGCGGCACATACACGGCGATGACCGCGGACAGCGCGACGCCGAAGACGAGGAACGGAGTCGCCTGCACCATCACCGAGACGAATACGGTCGTCCAGGTCGCCAGCGCCGGTTCCGACAGCGCCCCGGCGACCGGACCCCGGAATACCACGAGCAGCACCAGCAGGACCGCGAGAATCTCGACGGAGCCGATACGGATGCGTGGCTTCTCGGTTTGCTCGGGGGGACGCTGATCGACCGCGGTCACGAGAGGAGGTTACCGTGGCCGGCGGCCATCCCCGAGTGTTAGCGTCGGCGAGACAAGGTCACATCCGACAGGGGAGCGCACAGCGCGCTGAGAGTGCGGGTCCGCCCGCAGACCCTCGAACCTGATCTGGGTAATGCCAGCGCAGGGAGTTGGAGGTAGTAATGAACAACCGCTGGCGTACCGTCGACATCGTCGTCGCCTCGGTCATCGGCGTCGCGTTCGGCGTCATCTTCTGGGCTTGGGGGCTGCTCTACAACGGCCCCGCCGAAGCCATTCCGCTACCGGGCCGGGCCGTCCTGTACGGCATCTGGCTCGTCCCGGCCGTGCTCGGCGGGCTCGTCCTGCGCAAGCCCGGCGCGGCGCTCTACACCGAGACCGTCGCCGCCCTGGTGTCGGTCGCCCTCGGCACCGTCTGGGGGTGGACGATCGCGTTGCAGGGTCCGCTCGAGGCACTCGGCGCGGAGCTGGGCTTCGCCATCTTCGCGTACCACGTGTGGCGGCTGCCCGTCGCCATGCTCGCGGCGGCACTCGCCGGGCTCGTCGCGGCTGTCTACGACAAGGTCTTCTGGTACCCGACCCTGTCGTGGGTGTCGTTCGGTCTGCCATACATCGCGCTGACCGTGGCGAGCTCGGTGGTCATCGCCGGACTCGGCAGCGTTGCCCTGACCCGAGCGCTGGCGCAGACGGGAGTGCTGGCCCGGTTTCCATCGGGCCGGGAACACGCGGCAGTCTGATAGGCGTGGTCGACATCGAGCTGTGCGGCTTCGGCTGGCGCCACGCCGGTCGCAAGGCCTGGGCGGTCCGCGGTGTCGACCTGCGTATCGAGGCCGGTGAGCGGGTGCTCCTGCTCGGGGAGTCGGGGGCGGGCAAGAGCACCCTGCTCGCGGCGCTCGCCGGGCTGCTCCCCGAGGACTCCGGCGAGCAAGAAGGCACCGCGCTCGTGGGCGGTCTTCCGCCGCGCGCCGCCCGGCACCGCGTCGGCATCCTCTTCCAGGACCCCGAGACCCAGCTGGTCATGGCTCGCGCCGGCGACGACGTCGCGTTCGGGCTGGAAAATCGGGGGGTACCGACACACGAGATCTGGCCTCGCGTCGACCGGGCACTGTCCGACGTGGGCTTTCCCTACGGGCGGGACCGGCGTACCGAGACACTGTCCGGCGGCGAACAACAGCGGCTCGCGCTCGCCGGTGCACTGGCGCTACGGCCGGGGCTGCTGCTGCTCGACGAGCCGACCGCCAACCTCGACCCGGCCGGTGCGGCACTCGTCCGGCTCGCCGTGGCCGGCCTCGCCGGGCTCACCACGCTGTACGTCGAGCACCGCGTCGCTGACACACTGTCCTTTGTGGACCGCGTGATCGTGCTCGAGCCCGGCGGCGGGATCGTGGCCGATGGGGTACCCAACAAGGTGTTCGCGGTGCATGGCGACGACCTCGCGGCCCGGGGCGTCTGGGTGCCGGGGCATCCCGTCGCGCCGCGGCACGCCACCGGGCCGGCCGGCTGGGCGTTGCTGCGCACGGAGCGGCTGGGCTACCGGTACCCGGGCGCCGACCGGCCCGCACTGTCCGATGTGGAGCTGACGGTACGGGCCGGCGAAGCGCTCGCCGTCCTCGGCCCGAACGGCTCCGGCAAGTCCACGCTTGCCCTGCTCCTCGGCGGCCTGCTGGCCCCGACCAGCGGCATGGTCACCGCGACCGAGGCACTCACCGGTGACGACGCCACCGCGTCGGCACCGCACCGCTGGCGGGCACCCGAGCTGGTCCGCCGCATCGGCTCGGTGTTCCAGGATCCGGAGCACCAGTTCGTCACATCCCGGGTGATCGACGAACTCCTGGTGGGCGGCGCGCGCCGGTCTACTGTGGACGATCTACTCGGGCGACTGCGGCTGGACCGGCTGGCGGACGCGAATCCGTACACGCTGTCCGGCGGTGAGCAGCGCCGGCTGAGCGTGGCGACGGCAATGGCCGCGGCACCCCGCGTACTGGTGCTCGACGAGCCCACCTTCGGCCAGGACCGTCGTACGTGGACGGAGCTGGTCAACCTGCTCGCCGACCTGCGCGACAGCGGCCACGGCATCGTGACCGTCACGCACGACCCCGACTTTGTGGCCGCGCTCGCCGATCGGACGGTCTCGACATGAGGTTCACCGCGCCGGTGGCCGACACGACCGCTCCCCTGGCTCGACGCAACCCGGTCGCCAAGTTGGCCGCGTCGCTGGTCCTCACGCTGGCGCTGCTGACCACGCTCGATCCCGTGGCGCCGGCGGTCGCGCTGGCCGTGGAGCTGGCCGTGGTACCGCTGTTCGGCATCGGCTACGGCACGCTGCTGCGCCGCTCCTGGCCGCTGCTCGTAGCGGTACTGGGGGTCGTACTGACGCTGGTGCTGTTCGCGGCCGAGCGCACCGGCGCGGTACTGGTTCCGCTCGGCCCGTTCACCATCACGACCGGCGTGCTGGCCGACGCGCTGGGACTGTCGCTGCGGTTGCTGGCGGTAGCGCTACCAGGCGTGCTCGTGTTCACCACGACGGATCCGACCGACCTCGCGGACGGGCTGATCCAGCACCTGAAGGCACCACCGCGGTTCGCGATCGGGACGCTCGCCGCGTTCCGCCTCGTACCGCTGCTCGGCGACGAGTGGGAGATGCTCACGCTGGCCCGCCGCGCCCGCGGAATCGATCCGGGCGGCAACCCGGTACTCCGGCTGCGGCTGTTCGCGTCCACGGCGTTCGCCCTGCTGGTCGGCGCGATCCGGCGCGGTACCCGGCTCGCCACCGCGATGGACGCGCGCGGCTTCGACTCCGGCATCCCGCGTACCGTGGCCCGCCCGCAACGGTTCACGTTCGCCGACGCTCTGCTCGTGGCCGGCGCTCTACTCACCGCGGCTCTGGCACTGGGTCTCAGCCTGACATTGGGCACATTCCGCCCGCTGCTCTAGGCCCGCCCACCCCGTCCCGCCCCCTCCCGCGCGATCATGAAGTTGATAGTCCGACACGCCGTCGAACCCACAACTAGGTTCATGATCAACGCAGGGAGTCAACGCATGGGGTCAACGCAGGGGGTCGGGCGGGGGGACGGGGTTCGGCAGTGCGCCGCCGAAGCGGCGGTCGCGTTGGGCGAACAGTTCGCAGGCGTACCAGAGATGGCGGCGGTCGAAGTCGGGCCAGAGAGTGTCGAGTGCTACGAACTCCGCATATGCGGCTTGCCAGATCAGGTAGTTGGAGATGCGGAGTTCTCCGGAACTGCGGACAACCAGGTCGACATCGGGCACGTCGGGGCAGTAGAGGTAGCGCGCCAGCGTCTTCTCCGTGACCTTGTCCGGGCGCAGCCGGCCGGCGGCCACGTCGGCTGCCAGTGCCGCGGCCGCGTCGGCGATCTCGGCCCGACCGCCGTAGTTGACACAGAACTGCAAGGTGATCACGTCGTTGTGTCGGGACAGCTCCTCGGCGTACTCCAGCTCGTTGATCACGCTGGCCCACAACTTGGGACGCCGTCCCGCCCAGCGGATTCGTACCCCCAGCTCGTTCAGCTGGTCGCGGCGCCGGCGGATCACCTCGCGGTTGAAGCCCATCAGGAAACGCACCTCGTCGGGTGACCGCTTCCAGTTCTCGGTCGAAAAGGCGTACGCGGACAGGTTCTTGATGCCCAGCTCGATCGCGCCTTCGATGACGTCGAACAGCGCGGCCTCGCCCGCTTCGTGGCCCTTCGTCCGCGGCAGGCCGCGCTGCTTCGCCCAGCGCCCGTTGCCGTCCATGATGATGGCGACATGGTTGGGCACCGTGGCGGGCGGCAGTGCCGGCGGGCGCACGCCGGACGGGTGGGGCGACGGCGGCCGGGGCTCGCGCCGGCGGCGGCCGAGCAAGGCTCTAGTCACGCACGCTCCTATCGACCAGTGGCAGCGAGCGTAACCCGCGCTCGAGATGCCACTGCAGGTGCGCGGCGACCAGGCCACTGCACTCCCGCCGGCTGGCCTGTTCGGACCCGTCGGCCACGCGCCAGTCACCGTCCGCGAGCGCGGCCATCAGGTCGAGGGTGGCCGGTGCCGGATGGGCCGCGCCGGGCGGTCGGCAGTCCTGGCAGACACAACCACCGGCGGGTACCGAGAAAGCCCGGTGCTGACCACGCGTCCCGCACACCGCACACTCGGTCAGCGCCGGCGCCCAGCCGGCCAGGCCCATGGCCCGCAGCAGGTACGCGTCGAGCACCAGGGTCGCGGACCGCTGCGCCTCGGCGAGTGCCCGAATCGCCCCGAGGGTCAGCAGGAACAGCCGCAACGCCGGCTCCTCCTCGATCGGGGTGAGCCGCTCGGCGGTCTCGGCGACCGCGCTGGCCGCCGTGTAGCGCGGGTAGTCGGACAGGAACCGCTTGCCGTATAGGTCGATCCCTTCGACCTGGCTGACCGTGTGCAGCGACCGGCCTTGGGCGATCTGCAGGTCCACGTGGCCGAACGGCTCGAGCCGTCCGCCGATGCGCGAGGTCGTTCGGCGTACCCCCTTGGCGACCGCCCGGACGCGGCCGTGCCGGCGGGTCAGCACGGTGACCACCCGATCGGACTCGCCGATCTTCTGCACGCGCAACACCACCGCGTCGTCGCGGTAGACGGGGCGGCGGTAGCCGGACACCCTCGTATTCTCCACCACCTGATCCGGCCTATGCCTTCCGGCCGAAACCCTAAGGTGACCTTCGGGGTGGGTATCCGGGAGAAGTCAGTGACATCGCCGGATCCCTGGCATGAACGTGCCGCGTAGCGTGCTGGTATGTCGATCATTGCGCGGGGAACCGCGGCGGCGGCCGTAGCCACATTTGCCACGGTGTCCCTGGCAGGCTGCGACTTCGATTTCGGGAAGAGCGAGTTCCGTGACACGTACCGGATCCCGGTGGCGATCAGCGAGATCCAGGTGTCCGGCGGCAGTGGCGACGTGACCGTGCGGCCCGGCCCACCCGGACAGGTCGAGATCGCGCGCGTCGTGCGGTACTGGCACGACAACGCCCCGACCGAGGTGCATCACAAGGCCGAAGGCACGATCCTGCGGGCGTCGACGGAGTGCGGTGACAACTGCAGCATCAACTACGTCATCACGGCCCCCCGCGGCGTCCGCGTCAGCGGGCACAACGACTCCGGCAACCTCGACCTCGTCGGAGTGTCCACAGTGGAGTTCACGGTGGGCTCCGGTGAGGTGGTCGTCAAGGAGGCCACCGGCGCGGTACGGGTCTCGACCGACTCGGGCAACATCGACCTGACGACCGTGAGCGGTACCGTGTCCGCGCAGACGGGTTCCGGCGACATCGATGCCCGGGACCTGAAGTCCGACTCGGTGACGGCGACCACCGACTCCGGCAACGTCACGCTGGCCCTGACGACCCCGACGGCGGTGAACACCCAGACCGGGTCGGGCGACATAGAGCTGCGCGTACCGGCCGGGGACTACCAGGTAGACGCACAGACCGACTCGGGCGACCTGAACGTCTCCGATGTCCCGAGCCGACCGGGCGCCGCTAACCTACTGCGCCTGCGCGCCGACAGCGGCAACATCACGGTCCGCCAGACCTGACCTGGGCCGGGGTCGCGGCATTGCCGGCTTCGGTGGCAGCAACGCCGGACTCCGGCGGGCCGACACGTCCTCGACCCAGCCGAACGCGAAGACGGCGACGAGAACGCATCCGACCACAACCGCAAGCCGCACGAGCAGCGGCCCGCCGGACCAGCCGAGCGCGGCCGCCCCGGCGACCAGTCCGACCACGATCGGCATGTGCCAGAGGTAGATGGTCAGCGCGCGCCGGTTCAGCAACGTGACCGTGCGGCTGACCGCGGGGCGCCGGTCGAGCCACTCGACACTCGCCGGGGCGAACCCGAGGACGAGCAGGATGAGCGCTGCCGACCACAAACCGTCGCCGAGCGGGATGTCGTTGAGGTCGTACCCACGCGGCCCCGGATGAGTCAGGAACCAGGCCGCGCCGAGGGCGGCGAGCACGGCCGCCAGCGGTACCAGCGTGCGCGCGCCGAGCTTGCGCAGCATCCCGTCGTGGTGGGCGAAGCCGAGCAGCCAGCACCCGAGGTACAGCGCCACGTGCGCCACCAGCGGATGTACCCCGCCCCGCAGCTCGACCGCTGCCAGCACGGCCAGCGGAACGAGGATGGTCGGCACCGGCCACCGGCGGAACAGCGGCAGGATCAGCGGAGACACCAGGACGAACCACAGGTAGTCGCGCAGGTACCAGATGATGCTCAGCGCCAACGCTCCCCAACTGTTGGAGGGCGGGTCGTACACCGGCAGCACCCAGTACAGCAACCGCCAGTCGAAGGCGAGCCCAGTGAGCAGCATCGCCGGTACGAACAGCGCGGCAATCGTCCACAGTGGAGGAAGTAATCGGCGCATCCGCCGGCCGACGGCCCGGACACCGTACCGGTCCAGCGAGGCGGCCATCAACGAACCGCTGAGCGCGAACATGATCCCCATTGCCGGGAACACGATCGTCAGCCATGCGAAGCCCGAGACGTGGTACACCACCACGCGGAAGATGGCAAGGGCACGCAGCAGGTCGAGGTAGCGGTTGCGCACGCCAAGGCGTACCCCCTATACGGGGGCCCGAAACCTCGGCATGACGTATGTCTCGAGGGCTTCCCTGGTTGCGCAGCTTGCGGTATTGCAAGCCGTCAAGTCCACAGTGGACCGTGCGTGCGGGCCTGCCGAGATCAACGCAACTTCGCCGAAAGTGGGCCTACACCGCCTTGGATGACGCCAGTTACGGCGAAACTGCGTTGATCAGCCGGCGATCACTAGAAGCCCAACTTGCGGAGTTGCTTCGGGTCGCGCTGCCAGTCCTTGGCGACGCGCACGTGCAGGCTGAGATAGACCTTCGTCTCCAGCAGCCCCTCGATCTCCTGCCGGGCCTGGGTGCCGACGTCCCGTAGCCGGCTGCCGCGCGCCCCGATGACGATCGCCTTCTGACTCTGCCGTTCCACGTAGATGTCGGCGTAGATCTTCGTCAGGTTCTCCTCGGGAAGGATCTCCTCCACGACGACCGCGATCGAGTGCGGCAGTTCGTCGCGGACGCCCTCGAGAGCCGCTTCCCGGATCAGCTCCCCGATCAGCACCTGCTCGGGTTCCTCGGTGATCATGTCGTCCGGGTAGAGCTGCGGAGACTCGGGCAAAAACGACGTCATGACATCCACCAAGGTGGACATGCCATCACCGGTGACGGCGCTGACCGGTACGACCTCGGCGAAGTCACCCAGGTCGGCCACGGCAGCCAGCCGTGCGGCCAACCGGGACCGGTCGACGAGGTCGATCTTGGTGACCACGGCCAGCACGTTAGCCGTCAACCCGGCGACCTCGCCGGTGATGAACCGGTCACCCTTACCGATGTCCTCGTCCGCTGGCAGGCAGAGGCCGATCACATCGACCTCGCTCCACGTCTGGCGTACGAGGTCGTTGAGGCGTTCGCCGAGCAGCGTACGGGGGCGGTGCAGGCCGGGCGTATCGACGAGAACGAGCTGAGCGGAAGATCGGTGCAGTACCCCGCGGATCACGTGCCGGGTGGTCTGCGGCTTGCTCGACGTGATCGCGATCTTCTGGCCGACGATCGCGTTGAGGAGCGTGGACTTACCGGCATTGGGCCGCCCCACGAAACAGGCGAACCCCGCCCGGTAAGTACTCACGAAACCACCGTGTCGAGCACGGTGCCGTCCGGCGCGGCCAGGTGGATCGGCGCTTCGGCGGCGAGATCGCGGACGGCGGCGTACCCGGCTCCGTCCAGTGTGGACGCTTCGGTGACGATCGCGGCCGCCTCGAGTACCGACGCTCCCGAGGCCGCGGCCACCGCTACGGCAAGCTGCAGGGCTGTCAGGGAGATCGACGGCAGGGACACGTTAGCGGCGGCGTACGTCCGACCGTCGCCATCACGGACGGCCGCACCTTCGAAGGCCGCTACGCGGGCCCGGGCGGCGCGGGCCAGTGTCACCAGTTTCTCGTCCTCTGTGGACAGAGGCTCACGCATCGGACAGCAGCCTTTCCTCTTCCGGCTCGGCGACGTCGGGGCTGACCCGGCGTACCAGTACCGTATCGATGCGGTTGCGTCGGCCGGTGGTGCCCTCGGCCACGAGGCGTATCCCGCCGATCGTGGCCGACGCGCCCGGGATCGGTACCCGGCCGAGGGCCTGAGCGAGCAGCCCGGACACGGTCTCGACCTCGTCGGTGGGCAGCTCGATGTCGAACAGCTCGGCGAGGTCCTCGACCGGCAACCGGGCGGACACCCGGTACGCCCCGTCGCTCAGCCGTTCGATGGGCGGGCGCTCGACATCGTACTCGTCGGTGATCTCCCCGACGATCTCCTCGACGATGTCCTCGATGGTGACCAGCCCGGCGGTACCCCCGTATTCGTCGACCACGATGACCAGGTGCGTGCGCGCGGCCTGCATGTCGGACAGCAGGTCGTCGACGGGCTTGGACTCGGGCACGAACGTCGCGTCGCGCATCACGTCGGCGACCGACAGGTCGTCGGCGTTGCCGGCCTGGGCGCGGCGCACGAGGTCCTTGAGGTAGACCACGCCGAGTACGTCGTCGACGCTCTCCCCGATCACGGGGATGCGGGAGAAGCCCGAGCGCATCGCGAGGACCAGCCCCTGCCGGACGGTTTTGGCCGCCTCGATCCAGACCATCTCGGTACGCGGCACCATGACCTCGCGCGCGATCGTGTCGCCGAGCTGGAACACCGAATGGATCATCTGGCGTTCGCCGTGCTCGACCACGCCGCGCTGCTCGGCGAGGTCGACCAGCTCCCGCAGCTCCACCTGCGTCGCGAACGGCCCCTCGCGGAAGCCCTTGCCCGGCGTCACCGCGTTCCCGATCAAGATCAGTAAGGAGGCGAGCGGGTTCAGCACGCGGCCGAGCCAGCGCACGAGCGGGGCGGTGAAGCGGCCGACGGCGTACGCGTGCTGGCGCCCGATCGTGCGCGGCGCGACACCGACGACGACGAAGCTCACCAGCGTCATCGCGCCGGCCGTGATGAGCGCGGCCCGCCAGTCGGGCACGCCCAGCGTGTCGACGACGACCAGCGCCACCAGGGTGGTCGCGGTCAGCTCGCACAGCAAACGCAGCAACAGCAAGAGGTTGATGTGCCGTACCACGTCCGACGCCACGGCCTGGAGCGCCTTCGCCCCGCGGACCCCCTCACGCGCGAGCTCCGCGGCGCGGGCGGCCGAGACAGCGCCGAGCGCGGCGTCGGTCATGGCGAACAAGCCGGCGAGTACGACGAGCCCGGCGGCTGTCCAGAGCAGCGTGCCATCCGGCAGACCTGCCGCCGCCGCGGCGGCCAAGGAGGTCACCGGTGCGCCCGCCACCCTTCGAGCAGGCGGGCCTGCAGCGCGAACATCTCCCGCTCCTCTTCCGGCTCGGCATGGTCGTAGCCGAGCAGGTGCAGTACACCGTGGACGGTCAGCAGGTGCAGCTCGTCGGCGGCCGAGTGGCCGGCCGTCGCGGCCTGCTTGGTGGCCACCTCGGGGCAGAGCACGATGTCGCCGAGCAGGGCCGGCTCACCACCGTTGCCCTCGCTCGGCCCGTGGTCGACGCTGCCCTCGTCCATCGGGAACGCCAGCACGTCGGTCGGTCCTTCGCCGCCCATCCAGCGGTGGTTCAACTCCGTCATGTAGTCGACGTCGACCAGCAGGACGGACAGCTCGGCGAGCGGGTTCACCCCGAGCTCGCCGAGCACATGGCGGGACACCTCGAGGATGGCGTCGGTGTCCACGGTGGTACCGGACTCGTTCGCGATCTCGATGGACATGCCTTCCCCCGTCGACTAGCGCCGGCGCCCGGTGCGACCGCCGTGCGCGGTCCGGCCCGGGACCGCGTGTACCGGCTGCGCCGGCTCCTGCTGGGCATCCCATCGGGCGTAGGCGTCGACGATCTCGCTGACCAGCCGGTGCCGGACCACGTCGGCGCTGGTGAGATTGGCGAAGTGCACATCGTCCAGGCCGTCGAGGATCTCCCGGACGATCTTCAGCCCGCTCCTGGTACCGTCCGGCAGGTCGACCTGCGTGACGTCACCGGTAACCACGATCTTGGAGCCGAAGCCGAGCCGGGTGAGGAACATCTTCATCTGCTCGGGCGTGGTGTTCTGCGC
>DASRII010000179.1:0-3200 GCA_035650075.1 Micromonosporaceae bacterium
TCAACCCGACACGATTACGATGCCAACCTTTCTGGACGAGGCACTAGATCACGCAATCTGGCAGTACCACATCGCCTCACCCTCCCATCACCGGGAAGACCCCCGTTCTCGCCACATCGGGAACCTTCGAAGTATTCGAGGAGCCGAATGCAGGGTTTAGCTGGCGATTGCTCAGCGACGCTGGCGAGCCGCTAGCAAGTGGCGCCTCGTACTCGACCCAGGACGAAGCGACGGAATCCGTGATAGCGGTTCGACGGGCGGCTAGTGACGCGAGGATCCTGGGACAATCGCAGAACTGATGCGTCACCTGGAGACGATCGCGCACGACTGGCGTCGGCTAGGACCGGACAACGTCTGGCTGACGAACTACGAGCTCCAGGTGCGATCGCTCGAGCGCTCGTGGGTTGAGTTCATCGTCTCCGGCGACCCATCCCACCGGTAGACACCATCACTGTTGGTGATCGTGGTCCCGGCAGCTTCGTGGCACGGTTCGTGGCACGAAATGCGGCCCGACCCTGGGGATTCTGATGCAGCGCGCGCCTCTCGGTGTAAGTCCTGACGCTTGCAGGTGCCCTGGATCGAGCCACTCGGCACCCTCTCAAGGCGGTAGCGCGGGTTCGAATCCCGTCGGGGCTACCAGGTCTGACCTGGGCAACACGTCCGGCCGGCTCAGGCCGGCCGGACGTGGCACAAATCGTGGACATCCGGTCCACTCCTCCCCGAGCGTTGCGCGGTGGGTTCCGCATCGTCCAACGTTCACTCTCCGTCACGTTCGACGTCGCTCGTACGCCGCGAGCGACGCCGATGAACCCGTCCTCGCGTATAGCGAACATCTCCGGAGGCGTCACCGGCCAGAGGCGTAGCGGCCCGGCTGCGAGCTGAACCACCCGCGTCCGTGTTGTTGGCAAATCGGCGGTGCGGGAGGTTGGACTCGGTCGACCCGCCGTCCAAACGATCCCCTGACCGGACATCGCGATGGTCCAACCGAGGGTGGCTAAGGCGGTCTGCGCTGGTTCGGTATACCTGCGGCCGTCCCGCGAGTTGAGCTCGAACTCGTCCCGCGGCGTTGGCCGCGGTTGGTTGCGGTCGGAATACGGCGCCGACCTGCGCGTTCGTTGTTGACTGCTGATGGCCGGGGTGGGTGCGTTCGGCTGTCTGACGGAACTGTCACGGAACAGCGGGACCGCGAGACATCGGCTCGGCCCCCGCCCATCACATCGCCGATTGGCCGGTCGTGGCCGAGCGGGTTCGCGTATAGCCGGGGACACCGCGCAGCCACACATAACGGGCAGGCAGCCGCGACCCGTATCCGCCCTGGGGCCGGCGTACCGGCTGGCTGGTACCACGGACGGTAGCCAGCCGGGAGCCTGCACGGGTGCTGGCCATGACGACACCGGGCCGCTCGCGCACCACCGTCGACATCAAGGATCGACATAACCCGAGCTGCCGGAGCGGAGGGTGATGGACGCCGCGGATGCGGATCACCGAGCTGTGCCGGACGGCGAGCCCCAGTGAACCCTCGAGACCCGCCATCACCCGCGCGAAGGAAGCGCCTTGCCGACTGCGGCGGCCGACCCAGTGCGGCCTGCACCAGCAATAGCTCCTCGGGCAGCTCAGGCAGCAGCGCACCCGCGAACACGAAGGTTGGCGTCCTGTTGCCGGACATGGCGTCGTCCCCGCGCTGGGTCTCGGCCGACCCCACCGAGATCAAGAAGCAGTGCACGATGTACAAGCTCACCTGCTACGTCGACAACGCCAACAACAGCGCGACCACGCAGCAGTCGCAGGCGCAGGCCCTCATCAACGCCGGCGTCGGCGTTCTGCTGGTCGTGAACCTGGACTCAGGCTCCGGCAAGGCAATCGAGACTCTCGCCCAGCAGCACAGCCGGCCTTTGGCTGCCCGGACGCCGCTCGCAGCGCCCTGCGAGCACTACGGACCACCGCGTCCGCGTCGCGCATGGCCTCCTCGGCCAAATCGGCCAGCTCGGCGGTGATCCGCCGCACAGCGGCCTGGGCCGCCGCGCGCTGCTGCGCACATTGAGCGAGTGTCTCGACAGCGCATATCGGCATTCAGGCCGAGCGCGGGATGGTGCGGTCGCGGGGCTCGTGGACGTGTCGCCACGAGGAGCATGCTTGCATCTCGGACACACTCCTCGGCTTCGATGATCCACCCTGGAGGTCACGTGCAGACCGAGTCCCCGAACAGCCGTCCGCACCACCCCGCGGTCGTGGCGCACCAGGCGCAGCGGGCGGCCGATGTGCAGTTGCGGATCGCCGACGTGATCACTGCGTACGCCGGCTCGATGCGGTTCGTGTACGCCCACGTCGTGGCGTTCGCGGCCTGGATGCTGTTCATCGAGTCCAGCCCGTGGCCCACATTGACCCTGGCCGTGTCGCTCGAGGCGATCTTCTTGTCCACCTTTGTGATGATCGGCCAGAACCGGCAGGCGGCGTTCCAGCAGGCCAAGGCCGACCACGACTTCAACGAGGAGGAACTAGAACTCAAGACCAACACGCAGCTGACTCGCGAGATCCACGCGCTGACCACCGAGCTGCACCGGCGCCTGATCGATGAGCCGAACCGCTGACGACGACCGGCATCCCGCTCTTGTTCGGCGACGGCCGCCGTCGATGACGGCGACGGCATCCACTTCGATCAGATAGTCGGGGTCTGACAGTGTGTGCACGCCTACAGGGTGTCGGTTGGCTTGTTTTCGCCGAACAACGTCATGCGTCCCGCCTCGATCACCTGCAGGTCCTTGGGGCTGTAGTTGGAGACGAAGATCGTGATCTTGGTGACCTGGTCGGGGCGGAGCGCCGGCGGCGGCGACTGCGCGGCCGAGGTTGGCACACCTGTCTGGCCTGGGCGGCGAGGTCACCGTGTCCGACCAGTCGCCGCTGACGTCGGCGGGCTCTTGACCGGCAATGAAGACCATCCGGGTTCCGGCCGCGACGATGACATGGTGAACGTCTGTGGCGGAGGCTGTCTCGCTTCCACGGGGACCCGACGTCACATCAGCGAGGTAGCGGTCGAGTAGGCCGCGGCTACTGCCTCGCGTACGGGGAGCCGCCGCAGGTCCGCGGACAGAATCTCGACCCCCCAGGGCCCGGTCCATCCGGCGCGGCGCAGCGCGGTGACGAAGCCGTGCAGGTCGAAGGATCCGTGTCCGCACAGGCGGCGTCGGTCGCGGGTGTCCTCG
>DASRII010000180.1:0-2185 GCA_035650075.1 Micromonosporaceae bacterium
ATGGTCCATTGTGGAGGCGCTACAGGCTGAGGACCGTAGCCACCGGATCGGCTCGGAGATTCACGACTCGATCGAGATCATAGACATCGTAGCCGCGAACACCATTGACAGCCGCGTACGCCTTGTGCTGCAAGAGAAAGCGGGCCAGCTCGCGGACCTGTTCCAAGACCCCCGCATCGTGACGCAACTGCTCGGCGGCGTGACCGTGACGAACAGCAAGAAACGGAAGGTGTCAGCATGAGCGCGTGGCGGGTCATCCTGACGGACAGCGAGGATCTCACGGGGGTCGCGCCGGTCTGTCCACAAACGACCATGAAGCATCACGTACGCATCGACAGTGATCTAGTGCCGAGTGTCGATGAGTACGGAGTGTACGACTGCTGCCCCCAGCCGCACATTGAGTGCTGGGGAACGGTTGTCGCGCAAGCAATGGCCGCACAGCTCACCGCGACCGATGCGGAGCTATGCCCATGACTGTCCACAGGGGAGCTATGCGGGTGGTTGGCATCGACCCCGGTCCGGTGGTCGGCATCGTAGGTATCCACATCGAAAACGGTTCGCGGGTCAACGGTTGGGCCGCCCTTGACGTCGTGCAGTGCGACCCGGGCTCGCTGGAGGCCATCCTGGACGGGCTATACCGGTCGTACCACTTCACGGTGCTGATCGCGCTGGAGCCGTTCGTGGTCGGCCCGCGGGCCGCCCGCAGCCACACGCCGAGCGCAGGCCAGACCACCCGCGAGGTGCACGCGCTCGTCCGGCGCTGGGCGACTCGGGAAGACATCAGCGGTTGCGTCGAGCGCAGGGCGATCGACGTGAAGCCGTGGGCGACCGATGCGCGGCTTGACGCGGCCGGGCTGCTCACGCCCACCAAGGGCATGCGGCACGCCCGGGACGCGGCTCGGCACGCGCTGTTCGCGGCGGTGAAGGACTGCGGCGTGCCTGATCCACTCAGCAAGCGCGGGGCGGGAGCAGCGTGAAGCGATTCAAGGCAGGCCGACTGGCTGTGTATATCGAGCCGCGGGATATCTGGGTCGGAGTGTACGTCGCCCATGACGCGGTCTACGTGTGCCCGTTGCCATTACTGGTGTTTCGCTGGGCTCGGCACGGATGGTGGGTGTCGTGAACGGTCCGTTCGCTGACAGCGTGGTCGACTATGCACAGGCCGGTTGGCCGTGCATCATCCCGGTACCGCCGGCCGACAAGTACCCGCCACCGGTCGGGTTCACTGGCGCGGCCGGGCGCGACACCGAGCCGCTCCAGCTCGTCCAGTGGGCCAGCTCGCACGGGGACTGGAGCGTGGCGTTGCGGATGCCGGACGGCGTGATCGGCATCGACGTGGACCACTACGTCAAGGGTTCGGTGGACAAGCGCGGCGCGGACACCCTAGCCGAGCGCGAGGCCGCGTGGGGCGCGTTGCCAGCCACCTGGACCAGCACGGCCCGGGGCAGCGATACCGGTCCGGGGCCGAGCCGGATCTTGTTCTACCGGGTGCCGGCCGGACGGTACGCCACCAAGCTCGGCGAGAACATCGACGTGATCCAGCGCCACCACCGCTACGCCGTGGTCTGGCCGTCGCCCCACGAGGTGGGAAATCTTTACCGGTGGTACGGGCCGGACGGGCTGCCGGCGACCGGTGTGCCGAAGCCCGTCGAGCTGCCCGAGCTGCCGGCGCCGTGGGTGGCCGGACTGCGCGAGGGTGCCACCGAGACCGGCCCGGCCGCCGCGGGCGAGGCCGCCGGCCGGGCGCTGCTGGCCGAGCTGCTCGCTGACGAGCGGGCGGCGTGCGCCGAGATGGCCAGCGCGGCGGAAAATTCTCGAGTTTTACTTGCGCGCGCAACTACCGGCGGGCGGCACGACACGGCTACCGAGCGGACCCACCACCTGGTCCAGCTCGGCGCGGCCGGACACCCCGGGGCCGGCGCCGCGCTCGGCGCGCTGTCGGGCGCATGGGAGCAGCTCACCGCGGGCGAGCATCGCGCGGACGAGTTCGCCCGGATGATGCTCACCTCCGCGCGCAAGGCCGTCACGGTGGTGGGCGCGCGGCCGGTCGACCGGGACCCCTGCCTGGTCATCGGTTCCGTGCCCATGGCCGCTCCGGCGCCGGCAGACGACCGGCCGGGAGAGGATCAGCCCGAGCCGATCGAGCCGCCGCGCCAGCTCCACCCGCTGGAGATCATCGGCGCAC
>DASRII010000181.1:0-4664 GCA_035650075.1 Micromonosporaceae bacterium
GCGAGCAACCGTGGCAGGTCGCGGAGTCTGCGACGGCGCTCCAACCAGCTCAAGATGTCGTACGCCTCGTAGCCTGGAGTCAGTCTCTCCGCGGGTATGCCGCAGACGATGGCGAGATCGCGCCACTCCGGTCCGAGGCGCTTGAGCAGCTGAACTTTGATCGCCCCGGCGAACTGCGGCCCGTTGGCACGGAGTGGCTCTTGGCTAGGCATTGTTAGACCAGCCGCGTTGCGTCACTCGCTCCAGATGGAGGCTCTTGACGATCGGCCGTCGGTCACTCGCGATCGGCGGGCTGTATCGATCATGGCCGTCCCATTCGGTGCTTCGCAGCCATCCCCGTAGCATGTTGCCCGCGTCGGCGATCAGCCTCCAACATGGGCCTCGGGCTTCAGCTCGTTCCTGTCTCTGGCAACTTAGACGCTGGTCGGCTCTCATGTACGTCTACTTCCGTGTTCCCCGCCCCATTGACGCAAGTGTCGACGACTTGACCCCCCATTAAACGCCCGCATAGGAGTTTTGGGAATAGGCGATCCGCCAGCCACAACCGGACCAGCATACAAACGAAAGTGCTGGAAGTGCTACATCTACATCTAGATCTGGCATCGTTGCATATTGTAATGTGGCAAGATAAGGCCAGAACGTGTTACGCTGGATCTCGCTTGCCTTGAGTGGATTTAGTTGGGGAACCTTGAAGATTCCTTTCACTTCGGTGATCCTCGCGTGCTAAGACAAGGTTCTGCAACATGCACTGTAGTCTTAAGATCAGTTCGGCGTACTCAACCTTGTAGGCCAGAAGTTGAGCCGGGCCGCGTGGTGCGGCTAAGAAACAGCGCTTGCCCGGGGGCCCGGTTGGTATTCTGGAGTACGATGATCTTCGTCATCGCCAGCCCGCTCAGAACATACTGCCTTGATAGTCGCCAGGTGCACTTGTTCAGTTTCACACCTGCGTCTCAACTTGCAGACGGCGACTAGCCGCGACCCCCGCCGGGGTACGAACTGGTGATGACGACCATTAATCAGAGTGGGTCGAGGCGGCGTGACCGCCTAGCTGTGACGGGCGCAACTTAACTCACTTTGTAGCGTCGTCACCAACCGTTCCTGGCGACTCACTTCGAATATTCGGGCAGATGAGTGGCAGCAATAGCAGGCTATTGCGCGGTCTCCATCTCTGATGCCCGCATTAATCTGACCGCGTTACTTCGACGCCTCGACGCTCGTGCTGGGTCTAGTAGTCTAGCCCGGGATCGTTATGTAGAGCTTGATCGATGGTTAGCGTGGGTCGCTGCTGATGGCGATGTTCGCGGTGAAGCCGTAGTTGCTGGGGCCGACTGATCTGTCGAGGGTGCGCAGGATGCGGCTAGGGTTGTCGTAGGGGCCTTGCTGGAAGTAGGGCCGGCCGTGCAGCCCGAATTGGATCCGGCTGGGGGGCTGCCAGGTGCCGAGGTGTGGTTTGGCGAGGTAGAAGTCGGGATGCGGGTCGAAGCCCAGGGTGGTGGCGTAGTCGACGGCGCCGAGGATCAGGTCTTGCGCGAGGGTGATCGGCGCGGTGAGTGGCCCGGTGTCGTAGGCGGCGAAGAAGTCGGCGACGAATGCGGCCAGCTCGCGTCGGTCGACGATGCTGGGTGGGACGGCGTTCTTGACGCCCTGGCAGTAGGTGTCGACCAGGTATCCGCAGACGCTGGCTTCGGTGTCGTTGTGTTCGCGGGCGACGCAGATGCTGGGCAGGCCGGCTCCCATGGCCAGTGGGGGGAGGTCGGTGTCGTCGATCCAGTCCGCTGGCCGGTCGGTGATGGTCAGCCCGTTGCTCCACTGCCGGCTGATCCAACAGCCGATGAGTCGCCTGTCGGGTATGGGAGCGCGCGATGGCCGCGGTGGCCGCGGCGACGGGCTGCTGTGCAGCAGGGACACGGCCTGCGACCGTGGGATGCCAAGGGTGCGGGCGATCTGTTTGGGGGTGTGGCCCGAGGCCCGCAGCGCCTGCGCCCGCGATTTCAGATCGTCGCTGTTCACCGCGATATCTTCGGGCGAGCGCGGGGGCTACGTCAAAGTCTGGGCGGTTGTCCTCATCGTGGCCGTGTGGCTTGGTGGTCGATGTCGCCTCGGGTGCGGTAGTGGCTGGCCCGGGCACGGGCCTGATGCCGGCGCCGCCACCGGGACCAGGCCAGATGGAAGCTGGCCGGCCGGATGACGGCGGTGACCAGTTTCGCGAACAGCCGACGGATTTCGGTCACGGTCAACGGGATGAGCCCGGGCTCGACGGCCTGCCGGCGTTCGTTCGCGGCGATGGCGGCCAGGATCGCCGCGGCAAGCATGACCAAGGTGGTGTAGCGG
The DNA here is from genome assembly GCA_035650075.1 of Micromonosporaceae bacterium. Taxonomy (GTDB): domain Bacteria; phylum Actinomycetota; class Actinomycetes; order Mycobacteriales; family Micromonosporaceae; genus DASSUC01. The sequence goes on from DASRII010000181.1 coordinate 2,332, forward strand.
TGCCAGGAGTCCCACCGGCGGACCTGGTGTTGGTCGAGACCGACCGTGCCTTTCGCGTTCTGGAAGCAGCACTCGATCGCCCAGCGGGTGCCGGCGACGCGCACGAGGGTGGGTAGCGCGACGCGGGCCGGGGCGTGGCATCGGTAGAAGGCCAGCTCACCGTCGCGGATACGGCGACGGATGAGCAGCCAGTGGAACCCGGTCGCCTCATCCGCCGGTGGAGTCACCGCGACCCAGGCCCAGTCGTAGTCGCGGCGGCCTTTCGCGCCGTCGCCGGCGCTGTAGCGGTTCCATGCCATCTTGCCCAACGCGGCGGCGATATGGTCGGCGCGAGCAGTTCCGTGCCGACCGCCGACATTGATCCGGTGGCTTTTCGCGACCGCGAGGACGTAGCCGAGTCGGCGGCCCTGCAGATCCCGGCGCAGCCCCCGGTCACCGCCGTAGAACTCGTCCGCGGTGGCCCAGGCGGCGGGGACACCAGCGTCCAAGGCGCGGGCGAGCATCCGCCGACCGAGGGTGATCTTCGTGGCGAAGTCGACGTCGTCGGGAATCCCGGCGGCGGCGCAGCGGGCCCGGTCCTTGGCCCACGACGCGGGCAGGTAGACGGCCCGGTCGATCAACGCCCGCCCAGCCCCAGTCGCATAGGCCAGAAACACCGAGACCTGCGCGTTCTCGACCCGGCCCGCGGTTCCGGTGTACTGCCGTTGCACCCCGACGGTGCGGGAGCCGGCCTTAAGGTCACCGGTGTCGTCGAGGATCAACACCCCGCCCGGCTCGCCGATCGCGTCCACGACATAGCCACGTACGTCGTCACGCACCGCGTCGGCGTCCCAGACCGCCTCCCCCAGCAGCCGCTGCATCGCCTGCGGCGACGAGTCGCCAGCCTGCTCCGCCAACTGCCAACACGACCGACTGTCCACATCCGAGAGCACGCTGAGCAGGAACGACCGGGCCTGCAGGCGCGGCTCACGCCGCTTGAACCGGCCGGCCACACGCGCGAAGGCACAGGCAAACTCCTCGACCCACCCGGCAACGTCCACCTCGACAGACGCCGCCACGGCATCCGAGATCGTTTCCACGAACATGGATGATCACGCGGCGGCCGCCTCCATGCTCGTCAACACGCCGCCGCCCAGCAAGCCGATCCATCAACGATCATCTACATAACGATCCCGGGCTGGACTACTAGTCCCCATCGGGCAGAACGGTAGGTGATACGTCCGTCTTGGCGTGGATGAGGTCGCAGTTGATACGCCGGCTCCGTCGAAGGACGTTCCGCCTAATAGGGCATTCGAAAATGAGAGCCGGACGAGTGTCGTACCGGTAAACGATGCGTCCCGCAGGTCTGCGCGCGTGAAGATTGCTTCGTCGAGAAGTGCCTCGCGGAAGGCCGTGCCGGTGGCGGTTGCACTGTAGAACGTCGCCCGGCGGAGATCAGCCTGAACGAAGGACGCGTCGTTGGCGACTGCGCCGGCAAACCGTACCTTCGCCAACGTCGCGTTGTGGAGGTTGGCATTGCTGAGGTCGCAGTGCCCAAAGTCCGCGTGCGGAAAGTATCCGTCGCGTAAATCCGCGCTCCTAAGGTGCCGCCGAGATCGAGAATCCGCTGCTGCCTTGGCGCGAAACGTGAGCCCCAGCCGCGGCCACCCAACGCGTGAAGAGCCGCCTGCACGTCAACCGACGGACCGTCCTGATGGGCCGTACGGTAGGATTCGGCACCGGTCCGGCTACGCACGAATGCCGATAGTGTCGCTCGCGCCACGAAGTAATCCCGTGACGGACGGCTCAACACATCGGCCAACACGGCTACCGCGCCGACGCGCTGTGCTTCATCGGGGCTACCCAGGGCGGCCAAGGCGTTCCCGACTCGATCGCTTGCCTGGTCACGCTTTGACATCGTGATTGACTTCGCGGAAAAGTAAAGGCCGACGAGTACAAACGCGCCGCCGAAAACCTGAGTCAACGTGCGCATACTCTCGTTCTCCGCCTGCACCCGCTCGGCGTCAGGCATGTTACCCGCCATGTTAAGCCAAGTACTGGCGCGCACTATCACTAAGACAACAACCACCGCCCCAGCCAGCAGAACCAGAGGAACGATCAGGACCTCCAGCGCCCGCACGGTGGCAAACGCAACAATCCTTGTTCGGCGCAGCGCAGTACGAAGGACGTGCCTGCAGTAGATCTTGGCACGCCGGTACGACCGCATCCGGCTGGGTTTATGCATCAACGGCCTCAGCCCTGACCATCGCCCTAATCGCCTGATCGGTGTACCCATCCTGCGAGTGCTGGTCGTCGATGTGCCTACGAACTACCCAGAAGAGCTCATCATCGTC
>DASRII010000182.1:0-28326 GCA_035650075.1 Micromonosporaceae bacterium
CGGCCACCTCCCACCGCCGGAAATGGTCGGTGTCGGCGGGCCGTTGCGGTGTGCGGACATCGGTCTCGGAGAGCACCTGGAACACCGGTTCCGGGCCCACCCTGGTCGGGGCGGCGCCGACGATGAAGCCGTACCCGTCGAAGACCGGTGTCACCTGGGGCAGCACCCGGTTGTAGTAGACGGTCATCCGCGACGCCGACTGCGACGCGCCGATCGCCAGCAGTGTCCGCGCCCGCAGGGGCCCGAGCGGCGCGCCCGACCCGGTCCGGGTCAGTGCCCGGCCCGCCTGGGCGAAGATGTCGTACGACAGTTGGTCGGCGAGGTACGCGCCACCGCCGGTGACATCCAGCTGTCCGTACCGGGTCGGGCTCCATCCCCGGAGCTGGTCGACACCGACCCGCTGAGCGGAGACGCCGACCCACGCGTACCCGCCGCGGATGACCGTGTCGGCGTTCCACAGTGCGTCCAGGTCGTACCCGGCCGTGACGTTCTGCCATTCGACCAGGACCGTGCCGCTGAATCGGTTCGCGTGCGCGGGCCGGCGCACGATCATCCGCGTGGTGTACGGGATGTCGTCGGCGACCTGGACGCCTGCGGTGTCCCATCCGTCCGCGGTACCGGACAGGTAGAACTCCTCCTCGACGTAGCCTCTCCCGGCCAGGTCGTCCGGTGTCGAGAAGAACGGGTACGTGTCCTCGACGCGGTCCGCGAGACGATCGCCCGGCACGGTACCGGGAATCGGGCCGGTCACTGTCGGCACACCCGAGCTGTCCGGCGCCGGCGCGGTGGATGCCGTCGTCGGGCTGGTCGCGATACCGATTGCGGTGATGGCAAGGAGCACCGCCGCCCGGCGGCTGACGTGGTTGCCCATGGGGCGGACACTAGGCATCCTTATCCCATTTGTCACGGGCTATGGGAGAACGTGAGACGGCCGTCGCACGTCCACTGTGGACCGCTACGGCTACCAGCCGCGGACGCGCCACTCCGGTAGCGCCGGCCGTTCGGCACCGAGGGTCGAGTCGCGACCGTGGCCCGGGTAGAACCACGTCTCGTCCGGTAGCCGGCCGAACAGCTTGGTCTCCACATCGGACAGTAGGGACGTGAACCGCGTCGGGTCGCCCTGGGTGTTGCCGACCCCGCCGGGGAACAGCGAGTCACCGGTGAACAGGTGCGGTATCCCGTCCGGATCCCGGTACAGCAGGGCGATCGAGCCTGGGGTGTGCCCCACGAGGTGGATGACCTCGAGCTCGCACGCGCCCACCGATACGGAGTCTCCCTCGGCCACGGTCTCGCACGGTACCGGCAGTTCGTCGGCGTCCGCCGCGTGCGCGACGGCCCGCGCGCCGGTAGCCGAGACCACGTCGGACAGTGCCATCCAGTGGTCCTGGTGGCGATGCGTTGTGACCACAGTAGACAGTCCACCGTCACCGATCAGCGACAGCAACCGGTCGGACTCGTTGGCCGCGTCGATGAGCAGTCGCTCACCGGTGCTCCGGCAGGACAGCAGGTACGCGTTGTTGTCCATCGGGCCGACCGACACTTTCGTGATGGTCAGCTCGGCCAGCTCACGGGTGTCCGGCGCGCTGCCGGGGGAGACGTCTCCGGTGTACGGCACGGTCTAACCTCAAATCCACTGTGGAGGAACGGGAAGCGGGCCGGGCGGTGAAACGGTCAACTCGGAGCCGGACGTACGCCCGGTGAGCCAGCCGGCCAGCGCGTGCGCCGGACCGGTGACGGTCGGCGCGCCGGACGAGGACGCGCCGACGGTCAGTGGGTGGCCGAGATCGGTGGCGTGCACCACAACGTCGAAGTCGGACAGCCCGCGCACCACCTCGTGCAACAGCCGGTGCGAGAACGAGTCCGGCCAGTCCGCGGTTCCGTAGCCCGCGGCCAGGTCGACGTGGTGGACCTCGACCTCGCGCAGCCGGCGCCAGACGACGCGGGCGGCCGGCTGTGGACCACCGGACAGGTCGAGCTGCACGGTCCACGCCTCGGCCGGCATCTCCTCGGCCGCGGCCGCGAAGCGGGCGCACGCATCGCTAAGGTCGGCCAGCACGACCGGCACCGGTCGGTCAGCTCCCGCCTCGATGTCGGCATTGCGACGTTCCCAGCTCGGGTACTGCGGCGTGACCTCGCCGGTGCGCGCCCAGGTGAGCAGGTTCGTCAGGCCGTCCGCGTTGCGGGCCAGGTGGGTCAGCACGTGACCGCGAGTCCAACCCGGCAGCAGCGACGGCTCGTTCAGCGTCCCGGTGCCGTCGAGCGTATCCGCCGTGCGCAGCAGGCGTTCCGTGGCCCTGTCGACCTCGGCCATGAGTACGAGCGGATCAGAGCTCACGCCGTCGCCTCCCTCCGGGAGGCAACGCCGCTCGCGCAAGCTGCTGGGCTGGCTGGTTCGCTCGCGAGCTCGCTCACAGGCCGAACCTACCTGATATTCGTTAGGCGGTTACCGGACCGGTCCCTACCGTGGTCAGCGAGATGGCTACCGACCTGAGGTCCCTTGGCTGGGACGACACATTCGCCGCCGCGTACGCGCGCCACGACCGGACCGACCAACGGCCCGGCCGGGTCACCCGCGCGGACCGTGGCGTGTGCACGGTGCTGACCGCGGCCGGCACGGTGCGCGCGTCGGTCTCCGGCGGGCTGCTCGGGGCGGCCGCAGAGGACCCGGTGGCGTTGCCGTGCGCCGGCGATTGGGTGGTCGTGCGTACCTGGCCCGACGACCGGCTCACCGCCGAAGCGGTGCTGCCCCGGCGCACCGCGATCGTGCGGCGTACCGCGGGAAAGGAGTCGTACGGCCAGGTGCTCGCCGCGAACCTGGACACGGCGGCGGTCGTCGAGCCGATGGACCCGGAGCCGGATCTCGCCCGCATCGAGAGGTTGCTCTCACTCGCCTGGGAGTCCGGCGCCCCGCCCTTGGTCGTCCTCACCAAGGCCGACCTGGCCGCCGATCCGGCCGCGGTCGCCGACCAGGTCGCCGAGGTCGCGCCGGGTGCGCCCGTGTACGCGGTGAGCGCCCGCACCGGAGACGGGTTGGACCGGTTACGCCCGCTCGTCGCACCGGGTTGGACGCTCGGCCTGCTCGGCCGCTCGGGCGCCGGCAAGTCGACGCTCGTCAACGCGATCGCGGGAGCGACGGTCATGGCGACACGGGCGCTGCGGGCCGACGGCAAGGGGCGGCACACGACGACGCACCGGGCGCTCGTACCGCTACCCGGCGGCGGGGCGGTGCTGGACACTCCGGGGATCCGCGCGGTGGGTCTCCTCGACTCCGAGGGCGGCCTGGAACGAACGTTCGCCGACGTCGCCGAGTTCGCCGTCGACTGCCGGTTCCGCGACTGTTCGCACACCGGAGAGCCGGGCTGCGCGGTACAGGCCGCGCTGGAGTCCGGCGACCTGACACCGCGCCGTATGGAGAGCTGGCGCAAGCTGCAACGGGAGATCGCGTACGAGCTGCGGCGCCGCGATGCCCGGTTGGCCGCCGTCGAACGTGATCGATGGAAGCGGATCCACAAGGAGATGCGCCAGCGCGGCATCCGCAACTAGCTGGTTTCTTGGGCCGGATCTGCGCCGACCGAAGGTCCAGGCGCCTGGGTAGGGACTAGCCGATCACTCAACAAGCCCGGACCGCCCGGTCGACGCAGGCGCGACCCGCCGCCTGCTTGGGTGAGGGGTTGTGGCGACGCCTGAGCCCCCGGAGGAGCCGGTACTCCGGGTCGGCGGCTGGGTCCCGGCCCATCGCGCGGTCGAACGAGGTCCGACCGACGGACCGCTGGCCAGCGTCGAACACCCCGAGCCCGAGCCGCCACATCCTCCTCCGCCGGAGGAGACCGAGGAGCCAGTACCCCCGCGGCGTCCGCACCTGGTCGGCCTGCTCGCGGCCGGCACCGCCGTCGTGGTCGCGATCATTGCTCTGGTACGCCTGACCGCGCCGAACTCGCTCGACTGGTCCGCACGGTGGTGGCCCGGACCGGCCGCGCCCAGCGACCGTGTCGCGACCGGCGAACCGTCCGTCCCACCGGGGGCCACGCCGCCCGGGATCGTGGGGCACTCCGGTCCCGCGTCGACACCGCATCCGGCTACCCCCGGTCCGCCGGCGGCCACGACCGCAACTCTCGCCGCGGACCTGTCGCCGAGTCCCAGCGCCAACCCTCCTCCGCCGCCGCAGGTGCTCTCGCTCGAGGCCGAGTCCGCCCAGCGGGCCGGCGGGGCAACCTCCTGGGCCGTGACCGCCGCATCCGGTGGCCGGATCGTCGGCTTCATCGGGAACTCCGGCACGGTCCGGTTCACCGTCACGGTTCCGGCCGCCGGCTCGTACCCGGTGACTGTCTTCTACCTCGCCGGCGAGCGCCGCGACTTCGTCATATCGGTCAACGGTGTGGCGCAGAAGACGCTGAGCTGCTCGTCCACCGGTGGCTGGACGACCGTCGGCCCGGCGGATGTCACTCTGGTACTGGCGGCGGGAGCGAACACGATCCAGTTCGGCAACCCCACCCGGTGGGCCCCTGACCTGGACCGGATCGCCGTAACGGTCCCGTCACTGTAAGCCTCCAGAGCAACTCGACGGAAACTGTCGGAGGGCGCGGTTAAAGTGGGCTGCCGGCAGACTGGGTCTCGGAAAGACAGGGCGTGAGCTGTGGCCGACCGACTGATCATTCGCGGAGCGCGGGAGCACAACCTGCGCGACGTCAACCTGGATCTGCCCCGCGATTCGCTGATCGTGTTCACCGGGCTGTCCGGCTCCGGCAAGTCCAGCCTCGCCTTCGACACGATCTTCGCAGAGGGCCAGCGGCGGTACGTGGAGTCCCTGTCGTCGTACGCGCGCCAGTTCCTCGGTCAGATGGACAAACCAGACGTCGACTTCATCGAAGGCCTGTCGCCGGCGGTCTCCATCGACCAGAAGTCGACCTCCCGCAACCCGCGGTCGACGGTCGGCACGATCACAGAGGTGTACGACTACCTCCGGCTCCTCTACTCCCGAGCCGGTGAGCCGCACTGCCCGGTCTGCGGGTTCCCGATCAGCCGGCAGACGCCGCAGCAGATCGTCGACCGCGTGCTGGCGATGGAGGAGGGCACGCGTTTCCAGATCCTCGCTCCGGTCGTGCGCGGCCGAAAGGGGGAGTACGTCGATCTCTTCGCCGAGCTGCAGTCGAAGGGGTATGCGCGGGCCCGGGTCGACGGTGTCGTGCACCCGCTGACCGAGCCGCCGAAGCTGAGCAAGCAGCAGAAGCACACGATCGAGGTCGTCGTCGACCGGCTCGCGGTCAAGGCCAGCGCGAAGCGGCGGCTCACCGACTCGGTGGAGACCGCGCTGAAGCTGGCGAGCGGCGTCGTGATCGTCGACTTCGTCGACCTGCCCGAGGACGACGAGCACCGCGAGCGGAGGTTCTCCGAGCACCTCGCGTGCCCCAACGAGCACCCGCTGGCGATCGAGGACCTGGAGCCCCGGTCGTTCTCGTTCAACGCTCCGTACGGCGCGTGTCCCGAGTGCACCGGCCTCGGCACGAAGAAGGAGGTCGACCCCGAGCTGATCGTGCCGGACCCGGAGCGGTCGCTGCGGGAAGGCGCGCTCCAGCCGTGGGCGACGGGCCAGACGTTGGAGTACTTCCTGCGTCTGCTCGAGGCGTTGGGCGACCAGGAGGGCTTCAAGCTCGACACGCCGTGGCGGGCACTGTCGACCCGGGCGCAGAAGACGATCCTCCACGGCTCGCAGGATCAGGTCCACGTGCGGTACCGGAACAAGTACGGTCGCGAGCGGTCGTACTACACCGGTTTCGAGGGTGTCGTGCAGTGGGTCGAGCGGCGGCACTCCGACACGGAGTCGGACTGGTCGCGCGACAAGTACGAGGGGTACATGCGCGACGTGCCGTGTGCCGCCTGTGGCGGGGCGCGACTCAAGCCGGAGATCCTGGCGGTGACCCTGGGCGGCAAGAGCATCGCCGAGGTCTGCGCGCTGTCGGTGGGGGAGTGCGCGGAGTTCCTCGGCGAGATCGAGCTGAACGACCGACAGCGGATGATCGCCGAACGGGTGCTGCGGGAGATCAACGCCCGGCTGCGGTTCCTCGTCGACGTCGGTCTGGACTACCTGTCGCTGGACCGGCCGGCCGGCACGCTCTCCGGGGGCGAGGCGCAGCGCATCAGGCTCGCGACGCAGATCGGCTCGGGTCTGGTAGGCGTGCTGTACGTGCTGGACGAGCCGTCGATCGGCCTGCACCAGCGGGACAACCACCGGCTGATCGAGACGCTGGTCCGGCTGAAGACGCTCGGCAACACGCTGATCGTCGTCGAGCACGACGAGGACACGATCCGGACGGCGGACTGGGTCGTCGACATCGGACCGGGCGCGGGGGAGCACGGCGGCCACATCGTCCACAGTGGACCCCTGAACGGCCTGCTGAGCAACCAGGAGTCGATCACGGGGGCGTACCTGGCGGGTAGGCGGCACATCCCGACCCCGGCGATCCGGCGTCCGCGGACACCAGGGCGCGAGCTGGTCGTGCACGGCGCCCGCGAGCACAACCTGCGCAACCTGACCGTGGCGTTCCCGCTCGGTCAGTTCATCGCGATCACAGGGGTGTCCGGCTCCGGCAAGTCGACGCTCGTCAACGACATCCTCTACGCCGTGCTGGCCAACCAGATCAACGGAGCCCGCCTGGTCCCCGGCCGGCACACCCGGGTGACCGGGCTCAACCAGGTCGACAAGGTCGTCGGCGTCGACCAGTCGCCGATCGGGCGCACGCCGCGCAGCAACCCGGCCACGTATACCGGGGTGTTCGACCACATGCGCAAGCTGTTCTCGGAGACGACCGAGGCGAAGGTCCGGGGGTACGGGCCGGGTCGGTTCTCGTTCAACGTCAAGGGCGGCCGCTGCGAGAACTGCGCCGGTGACGGCACGATCAAGATCGAGATGAACTTCCTGCCGGACGTGTACGTCCCGTGCGAGGAGTGCAAGGGCGCGCGGTACAACCGGGAGACCCTCGAGGTCCACTACAAGGGCCGGACGATCGCCGAGATCCTGGACATGCCGATCGAGGAGGCGTGCACGTTCTTCGAGGCGATCCCCCCGATCCACCGCCATCTCAGGACGCTGGTCGATGTCGGCCTGGGGTATGTGCGGCTGGGTCAGCCGGCGCCGACCCTCTCCGGCGGCGAGGCGCAGCGGGTAAAGCTCGCCAGCGAGCTGCAGAAGCGGTCGACGGGGCGGACGGTGTACGTGCTCGACGAGCCGACGACCGGGCTGCACTTCGAGGACATCCGCAAGCTGCTGCTGGTGCTGGAGGGCTTGGTCGACAAGGGCAACACGGTCATCGTCATCGAGCACAACCTCGACGTGATCAAGACCGCGGACCACGTCATCGACCTCGGTCCCGGCGGCGGGCACAAGGGTGGCCTGGTCGTCGCGACCGGCACGCCGGAGGAGCTGGCCGAGATTCCGGAGAGCTACACCGGTGAGTTCCTACGCCGAGTGCTCGACGTCGAGCCGAAGCCGAAGAAGGCCGTGAAGAAGCGGACCCCGGCCAAGAAAGCGACAGCCAAGGCGGCCCGTAAGTAAGGTGCTACGGTGCGCGGGTGTTGCGGTCCTGGCCCGCGGCCGTGGCGTTGGCCGCGGTCGTTTTCGGTCTCTGCCAACTGCCGGGCGCGCCCGGCCGGCTGACGCCGGACTCGACGGAGTACCTCGTGCAGACACTGCACCTGCTCGGCGACTCCCCTCAGCAGGCTCGGGAGCGCACGCTCGTGGCGTTCTGTCAGCGGTACCGGCCGCTCGAGCTGGTACCGCTCTCACCTACCGGTCGGGTCGACCCGACGAGTGGGGCGGCGAGGGTGGCCGAGTGCGAGAACCGGGTCCGCGCCCAGGGGGCGATCGCCAGTGACACCCGGTTCGGACCGGCGATCACCGAAGGTGGTCCGATCGTGTCCGGCCGGTACGAGGCGATCTTCCTGGCCCGGCCGGGGATGGCAGTACTCTTCGCACCGGCCGTCGCGCTGTTCGGGCCGGCGTGGGGCGTCTGGCTGACGATCCTGCTCTGCGCCGTGGCGGCCGGCGTGCTCGTCGCGGTGGTACTGCGTACGGTCGGACTCGCCGCCCCGCTGGCGCTCCTCGGGCAGGTGCTGTTCTACGTACTGCCCACGGGCAAGTGGGCGATGGCCCCGCTGGCCGAGTCGCCGACCCTGCTGCTGGTGCTGGTCGCGCTGCTCGGCGCGGTACGCATGCTGAACGGTCGGCTGCGCAGCGGCATCGCCCTGCTCGTGATCGCTCACGTGGCCGGCTTCACGATCAAGTACTCCCAGTTCCTCCTCGTCGGCGTCGGCATGGCCGCGGCGGCCGGGATCGCGCTCGCATTCCGGAGCCTGCGGTCCCGGCCGATGCTGCTGATCGCGGTGATCTCCGGGGTAGCAGCGGTCGCCAATCTGGGTCTCGCGGCGGCTCTGGGCTGGCCGAGCGGCTACGAGAGCGCGCAGGATCTGCTCACGGTGCATTTCACCCAGCCGGACGTCCCGAACCCGTATTACCAGTTACTGCGGCTCAACAGGTACTTCTGGTCCTGGTGGATCGTCCAGCAACTGCTGGCCCCCCTGCTGCTCGTGGCCTGGCTGGCCGGGGCGTGGGCCCTGCTGCGCGGGCGGCCGGCGTTCGGCGTCCTCGTGCTCGGGGTGGCCGCGGCCGGTCTGGCCAACCAGGCCGGACACCCGATGGCGTTGCAGGTGGACCGGCTGTACGTGCTGGCGTGGCTGGTCGCGGTATGCGGCCTGCCCGTACTCGTCGAACGGCTGGCCAGATGGCGTGACGCGGATCACGTTTTGCCTGCTGGTGAACCTGCGCCGGGGGCCGCCGCGTGATCAACTACATGGGCATACCCGACGTTTCGATCTGTCCGCTCGCCCGGCGATCGCTGCTCTCGGGCGCCGGAGCCGCTGGGATCCTCGCACTGCTCGCCGCGTGCGGGGACGATCCGCCCGAGCAGGCCCCCGACGCGGCCGCCGGCTCACCCACCCCCACCGAGGAGCCGACCGAGGAACCCACCCCGGACCAGACGAGCGACGACAGCGAACCCGACGGTGCGCTGGTCTCGGTCGAGGAGGTACCGGTCGGCGGCGGCGTCATCGCGCTCGGCGACATCCTGGTGGTCCAGCCGAGGAGTGGGGTCTTCCGGGCGTACGACGCTCATTGCCCCCATCAGGCTACGATCATCGATCCGCCGGACTCGGCGGGCGTAATCACGTGTACCGGCCACTTTTCGCATTTCCGCGCATCCGACGGGTCCCGTATCGACGGTCCCGCAATGCGTGGGCTGCGGCAGATCGACGTACGGGTAACAGCCGGATATGTGATTCGGACCTGAGGCCGTTTTCCGTGAACCCTGCTGTGGTATGTGTCGTGTTTGATGTTAGTGAACCCCAGGAAGCGGGTGAACGCATGAACAACGCGACTCGACGGACGGTGCTGGTCGGCACCGCTGGTGTCGGTGCCGCGGCGTTTCTGGCAGGCTGCGGTAACTCCGGCGGTGGGGGCAACTCGGCCGGTGCGAGTGGAGAGATAAAGACCAGCGACATCCCGGTGGGCGGCGGCAAGGTCTTCGAAGACCAGGGCCTCGTCATCACGCAGCCCACCGCCGGTTCGTTCAAAGGGTTTTCCGCGACGTGTACGCACCAGGGGTGCACGGTCGCGACCGTGACGGATGGCACGATCAACTGTCCGTGCCACGGCAGCAAGTACTCCATCGAGGACGGTTCCGTAAAAGGTGGCCCAGCCCCCCGGGGTTTGGCTGCGAAGAACTTGAAGGTGGAGGGCGACAGCATCACGCTGGCCTGACCGGGCGGTGGAAACACCGCCTGGAAGGCCCGAGCGCCCGGCGTCGCGGCGAGGGCGGCGCCGGGCGCTTCGCTGTGTCCAGGATTTGTCGGTACGGCGGATTAGGCTTGGGCGCGTGGCAGATCCCGCGTTGTTTCGGCCCGCTCCGGGGACCGTCCCGGACCAGCCAGGGGTCTACCGCTTCAAGGACGCCACTGGCCGGGTCATCTACGTCGGCAAAGCGAAGAGCCTGCGGAGCCGGCTGAACTCGTACTTCTCCGAGGTGTGGGGGCGACACCCGCGCACCCAGCAGATGGTCGACAGCGCGGCCGCCGTCGACTGGGTCACCGTCTCCACCGAGGTCGAGGCGCTACAGCTGGAGTACGCCTGGATCAAGGAGTACGACCCCCGGTTCAACGTGCGGTACCGCGACGACAAGTCGTACCCGTACCTCGCGGTCACGCTCGACGAGAAGTACCCCCGGTTGCAGGTGATGCGCGGCGCCAAGCGCAAGGGGGTGCGCTACTTCGGGCCGTACTCGCACGCCTGGGCGATCCGCGAAACCCTCGACCTGCTGCTGCGAGTCTTCCCCGCGCGCACCTGTTCAACCGGTGTCTTCAAGCGGGCCGGGCAGATCGGCCGGCCGTGCTTGCTCGGGTACATCGGCAAGTGCTCGGCGCCGTGCGTGGACCGGGTGACCGCGGAGGAACACCGGAAGGTCGTGGAGGAGTTCTGCGACTTCATGGCCGGCCGGACCGACACGATGGTCAAGCGGCTCGAGCGGGAGATGCGCGAGGCGTCCGAGGAGCTGGAGTTCGAGCGGGCCGCCCGGCTGCGCGACGACCTGGCGGCGTTGCGCCGGGCGATGGAGAAGCAGGCCGTGGTGCTCTCCGACGGCACCGACGCCGACGTGGTGGCGTTCGCCGAGGATCCTCTCGAGGCCGCGGTGCAGGTCTTTCATGTACGCGGTGGCCGGGTCCGCGGCCAGCGCGGCTGGGTCGTGGAGAAGACCGTCGAACTGTCCACTGGGGATCTCGTCCACCACTTCTGCACCCAGGTGTACGGCGGCGAGCACGGCGAGGCGGACGTACCGCGTGAGCTGCTCGTCCCGGCGCTGCCCGGCGACTCGGAGGCGCTGGCGGACTGGCTGTCCGAGCACCGCGGCAGCCGGGTCGCGCTACGGATCCCGCAACGCGGCGACAAGCGGGCGCTGCTCGAAACCGTCGCGCGCAACGCGACCGAGGCGCTCGCCCGGCACAAGCTGCGCCGCGCCGGGGACCTGACGACCCGCAGCAAGGCGCTCGACGAGATCGGCGAGGCGCTCGGCATGGATTCCGCGCCGCTGCGGATCGAGTGCTTCGACGTGTCCCAGATCCAAGGCACCGATGTGGTCGCCAGCATGGTGGTGTTCGAGGACGGGTTGGCGCGCAAGAGCGAGTACCGCCGGTTCGCGGTGCGCGGCGAGACGGACGATGTCGCGGCGCTGTCGGAGGTGCTGCGCCGGCGGTTCGCCCGGCTGGTGGAGGCACCGCCCGAGGACGAGGGCCCGATCGGCGTGGACCCCACCACTGGCAGGCCGCGCAGGTTCGCGTACCCCCCGCAGTTGGTCGTCGTCGACGGCGGCGCGCCGCAGGTCAACGCGGCGGCCGCGGTGCTCGCGGACCTTGGGGTCAACGACGTCGCGGTGTGCGGCCTGGCCAAGCGGCTGGAGGAGGTCTGGCTGCCGCACGAGGAGTTCCCGGTCGTGCTGCCGCGCGCGTCCGAAGGGTTGTACCTGCTGCAGCGCGTGCGCGACGAGGCACACCGGTTCGCCATCACGTTCCACCGCCAGCGCCGTTCGAAGCGCATGACCGTCTCGGCGCTCGACAGCGTGCCGGGGTTGGGCGAGATCCGACGCAAGGCTCTGCTGCGCCGGTTCGGCTCGGTGAAGCGGCTCGCCGCCGCGAGCCTCGACGAGATCGCCGAGGTGCCCGGCATCGGCCGACGTACCGCCGAGGCGATCGTGGCCGCCCTCGCCCCACCGGCCGAAAAGTCCGGGATCTAAGATGACGCCGTGATCGAGCGGGCGGAGGAGGACGGGGCTCCGGCTCGGTCCGCCACCGACCTGGTGATCGTGACCGGTGTGTCCGGCGGGGGCCGGAGCACGGTCGCGCGGGCGCTCGAGAACGTGGGCTTCTACGTCGTGGACAATCTGCCGCAGGCGCTCATGCTCGACATGGCCGAACTGGCGTTCCAGGCCGGCGGACCGGCCAAGCACACCGCGATGGTGCTGGACGTACGCAGCCGCGCGTTCTCCACCGACCTCACCGGCGCGATCCGGGACCTGCGGGAGCGTGGCTTCACACCGCGGGTCGTGTTCGTGGACGCGGACGACGAGGTGCTGATCCGGCGCTTCGAGAGCGTCCGGCGGCCGCACCCGCTGCAGGCCGACGGCCGGCTCGCCGACGGGATCGCCGCCGAACGCAAGCTGCTCGTGGAGGCGCGGGAGCAGGCCGACGTCTTCATCGACACCAGTCACCTCAACGTGAACCAGCTACGGGCCCGGGTCGAGGAGCTGTTCGGCGAGGAGGATGCCCGGCAGCTGAAGGTGACGGTGCTGTCGTTCGGCTTCAAGTACGGGCTCCCGCCCGACGCCGACTTCGTGCTCGACGCGCGGTTCCTGCCGAACCCGTACTGGGTTCTCGAGCTGCGGGACCACTCCGGCCTCGACCCCGACGTCAGCCGGTACGTGCTCGGCCAGCGGGGCGCGGTGTCCTTTGTGGAGACATATGCCCGGCTGGTCAACGGCACGGCACCCGGCTTCGAGCGGGAAGGCAAGCGGTACCTGACTGTCGCGGTCGGCTGTACCGGCGGCAAGCACCGCAGCGTGGCCATTGCCGAGGAACTGGTCCGGCGCCTGCGCGACCTGCGCCTGTCCGCCACGGCCCAACACCGCGATCTGGGGCGCGAGTGAACATCGTCGCCCTGGGCGGGGGGCATGGTCTCGCCGCGTCCCTGCGGGCTCTGCGGCACGCGGCGGCGAAGCTGGATCTGGCGGTCACCGCGATCGTGACGGTCGGCGACGACGGTGGCTCGAGCGGGCGGCTGCGTAGCGAGCGGGGCGCGCTACCGCCGGGCGACCTCCGGCAAGCCCTGGCCGCGTTGGCCGACGACGAGGCGACCGCCACGCTGTTCCAGTACCGGTTCGAAGGCTCCGACGCGCTCGCCGGACACCCGGTCGGCAACCTGGTGCTGTGCGGCCTGATGGAGCTGTGCGGCGACCCGGTCGCCGCGCTCGACCAGGCCGGGAAGATGCTGCGGGTCGGTGGGCGGGTACTGCCGATGTCCCGGGAGCCGGTAGCCATCGAGGCCGACATCCGGGGTGCCAACCCGACCAGCCCGGACGCCATGGTCACCGTGCGGGGTCAGCGCCATGTCGCGGTCGCCCGGGGCCGGGTGGAGACGGTACGGCTGATCCCGGCGGCACCCGCGGCCTGCGCCGAGGCCGTCGAGGCGGTACGAACGGCGGACTGGCTGCTGTTCGGTCCCGGTAGTTGGTACACGAGCGTGATCCCGCACCTACTGATACCCGAGCTGGGCACCGCCATCGTGGCGAGTCCGGCCCGCCGTCTGGTCATGCTGAACCTCGCGGTCGAGCCGGAGACGGCGGGTTTGTCGCTTCCGGATCATCTTGCCGCGCTGTCGTGGTACCTGCCGGAACTTCGGATTGATGTGGTTCTCGCCGACGAGAAAGCCGTTGGCGACCCCGCGGAGGTCCGACGTGGGGCAGAATCGCTGGGTGCACGACTCGAACTGGCGCCCGTCGCGGCCGGCGACGGCAGTGCACAGCACGACCCAGTCGCGCTCGCGACCGCACTGGTGCCCACTCTGGGCTCCGCTCGTTAAGAACGTACGTACCGACCCGCTCCGCGAGGTGAACATATGGCGATGACCGCAGCGGTCAAGGATGAGCTGAGTCGGGTCGACGTGCCCAAGCCGTGTTGCCGTCGGGCGGAGATGGCGGCCCTGCTGCGGTTCGCCGGTGGCTTGCACATCGTGTCGGGCCGAGTAGTCGTCGAGGCCGAGCTGGATACCGGCGCGACAGCGCGCCGGCTCCGCCGCGAGATCGCCGAGGTGTACGGCTACCCCAGCGAGATCCACGTGCTCGCCTCCGGCGGGCTGCGCAAGGGCAGCCATTACATCGTGCGCGTGGTCAAGGACGGCGAGGCGCTGGCCCGGCAGACGGGCCTGCTCGACGTCCGCGGCCGGCCGGTTCGTGGCCTTCCCCCGCATGTGGTCTCAGCCAACGTCTGCTGCGCGGTCGCCGCCTGGCGCGGCGCGTTCATGGCCCACGGTTCCCTGACCGAGCCGGGCCGCTCGTGCGCCCTCGAGATCACCTGCCCCGGCCCGGAGTCCGCGCTCGCGCTGGTCGGCGCCGCCCGCCGGATCGGCATCTCGGCGAAGGCCCGCGAGGTCCGCGGGGTCGACCGGGTCGTGGTCAAGGACGGAGACGCGATCGCCGCGTTGCTCACCCGGATGGGCGCGCACTCGAGCGTGTGCACCTGGGAAGATCGCCGGGTACGGCGAGAGGTCCGCGCTACGGCCAACCGGCTGGCAAACTTCGACGACGCGAACCTGCGCCGCTCGGCGCGCGCCGCGGTGGCGGCCGCGGCCCGGGTGACCCGAGCGCTGGAGATCCTCGGCGAGGACGCACCGCACCACCTCACGTCAGCCGGCCGCCTGCGGCTCGAGCACCGGCAGGCGTCGCTTGAAGAGCTCGGCGCGCTCGCCGAACCGGCGCTGACCAAGGACGCCATCGCCGGCCGGATCCGGCGGCTGCTGGCCCTGGCCGACAAGCGCGCCCGCGACCTGGGCATCCCCGACACCGAAGCCGCGGTCACCCCGGAGATGCTGGCCTGCTGACGCGTTGTCGAGCGCGGCTCCGGCGCGCCTCTACCGAAACTGTCGTACCCCCGTTCTAGGCTGAAC
Organism: Micromonosporaceae bacterium; assembly: GCA_035650075.1. Classification (GTDB taxonomy): domain Bacteria; phylum Actinomycetota; class Actinomycetes; order Mycobacteriales; family Micromonosporaceae; genus DASSUC01. The sequence continues at coordinate 14,756 of DASRII010000182.1, forward strand.
CCATCACGAGATGTCGTGCCCTCCAGGTCTGAGGGCTACTACCTGTTGTGTTGGGGGAGCCATGACGCTTGTCGCGATGTCGCCTCGGTCGGCCGTTGTCGCGTCCGAGTCGCGGCTCCCACGCACCCGCCCGGCGTACACGGTGTCGTTCGAAGTCGGCGGTGCCGAGGGCACTTTCACCGCCGGTGTCCAGGCCGACGGCCGGCCCGCCGAGATCTTCCTGCGGATGGGCAAGCACGGCTCGACGCTGTCCGGGCTGGCGGAGGCGTTCTCGATCGTCACCTCGCTCGCCCTGCAGTACGGCGTACCGGTCGAGCTGATCGTCGAGCGCCTGCGCGGCCTCCGGTTCGAACCGGCCGGCTGGACCGACGACGAGCAGATTCCCGAAGCGACGTCGGTCGTGGACTACGTCGGCCGCCGACTCGCGCTTGACTTCCTGCCCCGCGCCTAGATTCCGATCACCAGTAGAGCGTCGTCGCCACCGAAGACCTCCGGCTCAGCGGTCAGCAGGTACGCCCGGGTGTCGACGGCGGCCAGCATCGCCACCGCCCGGCTCGTGCCGTCGAGCAGCTGGGCGGCGAACGCCGCGTCTCGCCAGTTGGCGGGCAACTCGAGACGAACGCAATGCGAATGGCTGATCAACAGATCCAGGATCGACCATTGGTCCACCTCGAGCCGTCGGGCGCCCTCGATCAGGCTGATCTCCGGGATGGCGAAGGCGGCATCCTCGTCGGTGATCTCGGCGATGACCTCGCCGACGGCAACACTGCCCCTGGCGTACGCGATCACGGCGGTCGCGTCCAGGACCACCTTTATCGGCAGGTCGGTCACGCGGCGTCGGTGTGGTGGTAGCGCTCGTCCAGCCGTTCCCACGCCTCGGGCGTCATCCGTTCCTCGGCTGCCCGCAGCCGGCTCCGAGCCCGAGCCCGGCCCTCGTCGGTGACGACGATGCCCGCGGCGGCGAGCATCTGCTCGGTCTCGTCGCGGATGTCCTGCCCCCGCTGGGTCATGATCTCAGGATACCGGACCGCCCCGCCGCAGGGGCGTACCCGATGCTCGGCTAGGGTCGAAACCGGGCACGGCGACGAGGCCGGCGAATTCATCGGCGTACATATTCCAAGGAGTTGGCACCTGTGACCATCCGGGTTGGCATCAACGGCTTCGGCCGGATCGGCCGCAACTTCTACCGCGCGGTGCTCGCGTCCGGGGCGGACATCGAACTGGTCGCCGTCAACGACCTCACGGACAACACCACGCTCGCGCACCTGCTCAAGTACGACAGCATCCTGGGTCGGTTGCCGCACGAGGTGAAGGCGACGGCGGACGAGATCACCGTCGGCGGCCACAGCTTCAAGGCGTTCGCGGAGCGCGATCCGGCCAAGCTGCCGTGGGGTGACGTGGGCGCGGACGTGGTCATCGAGTCGACCGGTCTGTTCACGGACGCGAACAAGGCGCGGACGCACGCCGACAACGGGGCGAAGAAGGTCATCATCTCGGCGCCGGCCAAGAACGAGGACGTCACGCTCGTGATGGGAGTCAACGAGCAGACGTACGACCCGGCGAGGCACACGATCATTTCCAACGCCTCCTGCACGACGAACTGCCTCGCGCCGATGGCCAAGGTGCTGCACGAGTCGTTCACGATCGAGCGCGGGCTGATGACCACCATCCACGCGTACACCCAGGACCAGAACCTGCAGGACGGCCCGCACCCGGACCTGCGGCGCGCCCGCGCCGCGGCGCTGAACATCGTGCCGACGTCCACCGGCGCCGCGAAGGCCATCGGCCTGGTCCTGCCCGAGCTCAAGGGCAAGCTCGACGGGTACGCGTTGCGGATCCCCGTACCGACGGGCTCGGCTACTGACCTGACGGCCACCGTCTCCCGCGACACGAGCGTCGACGAGGTCAACGCCGCGTTCAAGGCCGCCGCGAACGGGCCGCTCGCCGGACTGCTGACGTACACCGAGGACGAGATCGTGTCGACGGACATCGTCACCGACCCGGCGTCGTGCATCTTCGACTCCGGTCTCACCAAGGTGATCGACAACCAGGTGAAGATCGTCGGCTGGTACGACAACGAGTGGGGGTACTCGAACCGGCTCGCCGACCTCGTGCTGTACATCGGCGCCACGCTCTGATGCGTACGCTCGCCGACCTGCTCGCCGAGGGGGTCGCCGGTCGACGCGTGCTCGTCCGCGTCGACCTGAACGTCCCCCTCGACGAGGGCGCGATCACCGACGACGGCCGTATCCGGGCGGTTCTGCCCACGGTGCGGGCCTTGACGGATGCCGGCGCCCGCGTTGTCCTCTGTTCCCACCTGGGCCGGCCGAAGCGGCCTGATCCGGCGAAGTCGCTCACTCCGGTGGCGCTAAGGCTGGGCGAGCTGCTCGGCGCGGAGGTCGCCTTCGCCACCGACACCGTGGGCGAGTCGGCGCGGTCCACTGTGGATGGATTGGCCGACGGGCAGGTGGCGCTGCTGGAGAACTTGCGGTTCAACCCGGGCGAGACGAGCAAGGACGAGGTCGAGCGGGCCGCGTTCGCCGACGCGCTCGCGGCGCTGGCACAGTCCTACGTGGACGATGCGTTCGGGGCAGTGCACCGCAAGCATGCCAGCGTGTACGACGTACCGGCTCGGCTGCCGCACTGCGCGGGCCTGCTCGTCGTGCGGGAGCTCGAGGTGCTGCGCCGGCTCACCGGGAACCCGGACCGGCCGTACGTCGTGGTGCTCGGCGGCTCGAAGGTCTCCGACAAGCTCGCTGTCATCGAGACGCTACTGCCCACAGTGGACCGTCTGCTCGTCGGTGGCGGCATGTGCTTCACGTTCCTGAAGGCGCGCGGACTCGAGGTCGGTACCTCCCTGCTGGAGGCGGACTTCGTGGACACCTGCCGGGAGCTGCTCGACCGGGCCGGCGAGAAGATCGTGCTGCCGGTGGACATCGTCGCCGCAAACCGCTTCGCGGCCGACGCGGACGCGCGGGTCGTTGCCGCGGACGCGATCTCCGCCAAAGAGATGGGGCTGGACGTTGGTCCGGCCACGGTGACGGAGTTCGACGCCGCGCTGACCGGCGCCCGCACCGTGTTCTGGAACGGGCCGATGGGCGTGTTCGAATTCGAGCGGTTCGCCGCCGGTACCCGTGGCGTGGCCGAGGCAATCACCAAAGTGGACGGTCTGACCGTCGTCGGCGGTGGGGACTCGGCCGCGGCGGTGCGCGCGCTGGGCATCCCGGAGGACGCCTTCGGGCACATCTCGACCGGCGGCGGTGCGTCGCTGGAGTTTCTGGAGGGCAAGACGCTCCCGGGCCTTGCCGCGCTGGAGGAGTAGGTGGCACGCACTGTGCGCCGGCCACTTATGGCCGGCAACTGGAAGATGAACCTCAACCTCCTCGAGGCGATCGCGCTCGTGCAGAAGCTCGCGTTCAGCCTCACCGAGCAGCAGCTGAGCGACGTCGAGGTGGTGGTACTGCCGCCGTATGTGGACATCCGCAGCGTGCAGACGTTGGTCGACGGCGACAAGCTGCTGATCGGGTACGGCGCGCAGGATCTGTCTCCGCACGCGGCCGGCGCGTACACCGGCGACATCTCCGGGTCGATGCTCGCCAAGCTCGGCTGCGCGTACGTGGTCGTCGGCCACTCGGAACGGCGCGCCTACCACCACGAGGACGACGAGCTCGTCAATGCGAAGGTGAAGGCGGCTCTCGGCAACGGCATCACCCCGATCCTCTGCGTCGGCGAGGGTCTGGAGATCCGCGAGGAGGGCGCGCACGTGCCGTACACCGTGACGCAGCTCGACGCGGCGCTGGAGGGACGCACGGCGGAGGAGGTCGAGAAGGTCGTCATCGCGTACGAGCCGATCTGGGCCATCGGCACCGGCAAGACCGCGACGCCCGAAGATGCCCAGGAGGTCATCGGTGCGCTGCGCGCCCGCCTCGGCGAGCGGCACGGCGGTGTCGCCGATCGCGTCCGGATCCTGTACGGCGGCTCCGTCAAGGCGGCCAACATCGCCGGCATCATGGCCCAGGCCGACATCGATGGCGCGCTCGTGGGTGGGGCCAGCATCGACGCCGACGAGTTCGTACAGATTTGTCGGTATCGCGAACACGCCGTGCTGTGATCGTCTGACTCACGGTTGCGGGTGGGTGGGCGTGTTCACGCAGACCAGCAACGCGTCCTAGAGTATTGCTGGCCGAACCCCCATCAGCTTGGCGTGAGGACAAAAATGCACCGCACTCGGTTCCGGCGACTGGCGGCTGCCGGTATCGCCGTGGTGGCCCTGGCCGCGATCGCGGCCTGCGACACGGCGGACGCGTCGAACCGTCCCCAGCCGCCCGAGCGCGGCGGCACGCTGCGTGTCGTCGTCAGCGTCCTGCCCGAGCACCTCGACCCGCAGAAGATCGCCGCGGCGCTGGACGCCAACGTCAGCCGCCTGATCACGCGCACGCTGACGACCGTCAAGTCCGAAGCCGGTAGCGGCGCCAGCGAGATCGTCGGCGACCTCGCCACGGACACCGGCCGGCCGAGCGCGGACCGCCGCGAGTGGGACTTCACGCTGAAGAAGGGCCTGCGCTGGGAGGACGGCAGCCTCGTCACGTGCGAGCACGTCAAGTACGGCGTCGAGCGCAACTTCTCCGACCTGTTCACCAGCGGCCTGCAGTACCCGCGGCAGTTGCTCGCCGACAACCCCGAGCCCTACAAGGGCCCGCTGCGCGGAACCAACGAGGGCCTCGACTCGGTCACCTGCGTCGACCAGAGCACGATCCGGTTCCGGCTGAAGCAGGCGATGGGCGACTTCGGCTACGCGGTGGCGCTGCCGGTGTTCGCGCCCGTGCCGCTGGGCAAGGACGCGGACAAGGAGGCGTACGACCACAAGCCGTTCGCCACCGGGCCGTACAAGATCGCCGAGTCCGATGCCAAGCACGTCTCCCTGGAACGGAACCCGCACTGGAGCTCGTCGACGGACTCGGTACGCAAGGCGTACCCGGACCGCATCGAGATCGTGCTCGACTCGAACACGCCCAAGGTGACCAACGCCCTCGTGCAGGACCAGGGCGAGGCACGCAACACGGTGCTGTTCGACGTCGACATCGCGCCGAACTTCGTCCAGCAGATCGTCAACGACGACCAGCTGTCCAAGCGCATGATCACCGGAACGTTCAGCGGTGTGCGGTACTTCGCCATCAACACCGCGCGCATCACGGACGTCCGCTGCCGACAGGCGCTCGAGTACGCGGTGAACAAGCGGAAGTTCCGCAGTGCGATGGGCGGCCAGATGTTCGGCGAGCTGGCGACGTCGATCATTTCGCCGCAGCTGCGCTCGCACAAGGTGTTCGACCTCTACAGCACCAAGTCCAAGCCCGAGGGCGACCGCGACCGCGCGATCCAGCTGCTGGAAGAGGCGCGAGCGGCGGGCAAGCCATGCCGGGACCGGATCCGGCTCGCGTACCCGGACAGCCCGGTGCGCCGGCGCCTCGTCCAGACCGTGATCGAGTCGTTCCAGCGGGTCGGCATCGCGACCCAGGCGGTACCGGTCCAGCCCCCGGTCGGCCCGGGGGAGACGTGCCCGAAGGGCGCGACCTGCCTCGACTACTTCGACGCGGCCATCGGCAACCCGAAGAACGACTACGACGTGATGTGGGCCGGCTGGGTCGCTGACTGGGCGAACGGCTCGGCGGTCATCCCGCCGCTGTTCAGCAGCGGCGTGATCCCGACCGGCGAGGGCGCGACCGGGAACAAGAACTTCTCGAACTTCCGTGACAAGTCGGTCGACGAAATGATCGAGGCGGCGATGGCCGAGGCCGACCTCGACGCCCAGTACCGGCTGTGGGGCGAGCTGGACCAGAAGATCCAGGAGCAGGCCCCGATCATCCCGATGCTGTACATGAAGGCATTGCGGTTCGCCGGCTCGAACGTCCGGGGCGGCTTCATTCACCCCGCCTTCGGCCAGCCCGACCTCTGCGCGCTCGGCCTCGGTAGCTCGTCGTGACCGCGTAGGTATGCTGGACCCGCTGCCGCACTGACTGGGAGGATCGACTCCGCCATGCCGATCTGGTTCGCCTACCTGATGATCGCCTTGCTGTTCCTGACGAGCATCCTGCTCACGCTGCTCATCCTGCTGCACCGCGGCAAGGGCGGCGGCCTGTCGAGCATGTTCGGTGGCGGCGTCTCGACCAGCCTGGCCGGTTCGTCGGTCGCTGAGAAGAACCTGGACCGTTATACGGTTATGGTCGGCATTATCTGGTTCGCAGCCATCGTCGGCATGGGATTGTGGCTGAAGCTGGCCGATACGGGTGCTGTGTAACCCCGCCATAAGGTCCTAGACTCATCCGCGCGGTCCATTGCGGGCCGCGCGCAATGTGTTCGACGCGCGCGCCGTTCGAGCCGCCCCGAGCTGTCGACGTACCCCCCGACGACAGGAGCAAGCACGTGGCAAGTGGCAGCGCCATCCGAGGCACACGCGTCGGGTCCGGCCCGATCCGGCCTCCCGAGCGTTGTGAACCGGCCCCTCGCCGCCCCATCACCTACTGGTGTGCCAACGGGCACTCGATCGAGCCGTCGTTCTCGGCCGAGGCCCCGCCGCCGTCCACGTGGGACTGTCCCAAGTGCGGCCTCCCCGCCGGGCGGGACCAGGCGAACCCACCAACGAGGCCGCGTACAGAGCCGTACAAGTCACACCTCGCGTACGTCAAGGAACGCCGTAGCGACGAGGACGGTGCCGCGATCCTCGCCGAGGCACTGGCCGAACTTCGCCAACGCCGCGGCGAGTGACCTCGCTGTTCTGACCGCGCCCCGCCGCTCGGGGAGACACAGTGTCACGTGCTGTGTCCGATCTCGCTGTCCGACGCCCGATGTCGTGCGCGCCGCCACCGAGGGCCTCCGATGTCGGCCGGTGCGCAGTGTGACCCGCCGCTGCGAGATCACTAAGTACGTCTGGACGCCCGACGAATACTCGTACAACCTCGGTGGTTGACCGCCGGGTCTAGGTCATCGCGGCTGGTGGCCGGACAGTTGCTCTGTCCGGTTAGCCGGCCGACCAGGTCGTACGTGGAGGTAGTGATGTGCGCGACATAGGTGCCCCTTGCTACGGGACTGGCTGACCACCCGGACGGCCTGGTCGAAGTTGGTCTGCTGGAACCGGTCCGACGGGTCGGTGACCCGGTTCGACTCGCCGGCGGCGTTGACCGTGATGGTAGTGGCCAGGCACAGGGTGGTGCGGACGGTGACCGTGGGTGATCTGGCGGCCGAGGCGGTTACCGCCCACCGGGACTGACGGGACCCCGTTTGGTGTTCCAGCTGTCATGAGAGTGCTGGCTGGCTGATGGTGTTCCACTGCCGGTGTACTCGTCGGGGGTCCGGCCGGCGAGGGCGGAGTGGGGCCGGTAGCTGTTGCACTCGATACGCCAGGCCTCGACAAGGACCTGGGCCTCGGTCAGCGAGCCGAACTCCTCGTTGAGCAGTTCGTCGCGGATCCGGCCGTTGAACGACTCGACGTACGGGTTCTCCCACGGCGAGCCGGGTTCGATGTAGACGGGTGCCCGCACCGGTCAGGCGGCACCGGTCTCGCAACGCCCAGGCGATCGGCTCGGGCCCGTTGTCCATCCGCAGATGCCGCGGTGCACCTGTTGCGTGGCGAGTTGCTCGAGGACGGCGACGACGGTGTCGGCGTCGGCCCGGCGACCGAAATGCATGGCGAGGGCTTGTCCGCTAGCAGGATTTCGGTGTCCGCGATCTCGTGTCCTGGCCGGGCATTGACCAAACGGTCGTTGTAAGATGCGAACCCCGAATGGCGATCTTCGAGTGGATGAGGGCGTCTACAACCCGATCCGACGGCACTCAGCCCTCCGTAAACGATCGCGACCCAGTTTGGCCCAGATTGGGTTCGCGGAACCTCTCGAAGAGCTGACTCTGCAATAGCTCATAGGCAGCAGCATTGGCCTTGAACCAGGCAGGAAACTGCGCCTGGATACGACCAATGACATAATAGCCCACAGACAACATCGCGCCGAAATTCGCATCTGGAGGGAGAGGAATGGTCAGGCGGTCATCCCCAAAGTACTCATTCTCGAAACCAAAGCTGATAAACAGCTCGTGTTCCCAAGGTACAACCGTCTTTGCGTGGAGTGTCTGCTCTGGCGTATAGCACCTGCCAAGGAGCCGGCCTCCGAAGAGTTCGTCAAATTTTGTCACGAACATCTCACGTTCGATCTCAAACTTGGAATGTACGAGCAGAAAAAATGCCTTGTAGGTTGATAGATCGGGAATGAGGGACTGAACGTTTGAAAGGATGTGATCTTTGATCGTCGACGGTTTCTCATCGGTCTTGGCAAGAATCATCCCGAGATATGTGGATGTATTGTATGTGATCGGCTCCACGCGCGCTCGCGTCACTATAACGGCTTCTGACGGCAGTAAACCCGCTGCCTGTGACTCTCGATTGCAGGTCAACAAGGTTGTCTTGATTCCCCTTTGTAACATATCTCGTACTGCTGCCGGGGCATGCTTGCCTCCTGACGCCGATATAACGGTTGCATTCAGTATGTCTGGATACTTCTCCAGTACTCTCAGGTACTGACTTTCGTTAGCGAAGATTGCATCTTCGTCCGCGTAGATGATCCGTCCGGTCGGCAGAGCATTACCACTCGCGATGACGATCCGCTTGCCTTCGCTTGGAAGATCCAGCGTGGGCAAATCATAGGAGCTGTGCAGGTCGAGTGCTTCCAAGACTACTTCGTTGAGGTCAAGCATACGGAACCTCTCGAGTAAGGACACAGGGCCAGTGGCCGCTGCGGCTGCCGCTGTTACGATGAACGCCGCGCCGCCTACCGATCTTACGACCTTGTGCGCAGTCGTTGGCGGGGTGGGTCACCAGATGATCAGGCGGTCGGCGGCGAGACTACCCGCCGACATACGCGTTTGGACCTGCGCAGCCGCGTGCACATGATCTTGTCTGATTGTCTAGGCACCCGCCGGCCCGATCGGTGACAGTGCGTGATCTGTCCCCACCGCCCCGCTGGGCCGAGGAAGGGCAGATCACGTGGAACACCGTCGGTATGCAGCTGCTCGACCATGCCAAGGCCCGGCCCTGGTAAAGACCTCGGTCGTCGACGGCTACAAGACCACCACGATGGGAACACGTCCCCACGCGGCATCGACATCGTGTCGTCAGCAAAACCCCCCAGACAGGGACTCTCGATCGTCGACCGCTGGTGGACGTTCGAACGCCCCCGCGTACTCGACCTCCACCAGCGGCTGTTCGACGGCCACGCCCTACGCGCCGATGATTACGTCATCAGCGCCGACGAGAAGGGCCGGCGTACGGGCCTGCCACCACATCCACGCCAACGTCCCCGCCGGACCCGACCGCGCCCAACTGGTGGAACACGAATACGTTCGCAGCGGCACTCTGGCCCACCTGGCCGCCTACGATGTGCACAGCGCTCGCGTGTTCGGCCGCAGCGAACCCAGCACTGGCATCGTCCCGTTCAACGCACGCCTCGACCGGGTCATGACCATCGAACCCTGCGCATCAGCCGGCCGCGTGTTTTGGATCGTCGACATCGGCTCGTCGCACAACGGCTGGACCGCCGCGAAGCGGCCTAACGACGCCTACCCAACGCTCCATGATCCACCCGCCGGTACACGCGTGCTGGCTCAACCAGGTCGAGATCTACTACTCAGTCGTCCAACGCAAGCTACTCACCAGACGTCATGGACGACCTCGCCACCCTCACCGAACGCATCGCAGCCTTCGAACAGCGCTACAACGAGGGTTAGCTGGCATATCCTAGATCTTTTGAGTATAGTCGTGCAAATTGACAAGATGCCGACCTATAACCAGCGAATCAAGACCGCTGGCAATAGCCGTTCGTATTGCGTCGCTGGGCGATTGGACGATCGGCTCATGACGGTTGAATGATGTGTTCAGCAACGCGGGAACACCCGATCGACGGTGCCAAAGCTCGAGTAGCCGTCTATATGGCCAGCCCTCCCTCTTCTCAACCAGTTGCGGCCTAACGGTCATATCGGCGCTATTAATTGCCGCTGGTATTTCCTTGACCGAGCGTCGTTTCGCCAGGAATGCTGTTGCCATGAATCTCGCTTCGGCGCGCAATGACCCGAAGTATCGGTGTGCCTCCTCTAACAGAATGGAGGGGGCCATCGGCTGGAATTCGTGACGACGTTTGATGCGAGCGTTCAGGACGCCGACGGCACTAACAAGCCGAGGATCACACACGATACTCCTTTGCCCTAACGCGCGTGGACCGAACTCGGCTCGCCCCTGGAACCAGCCGACAACCTCACCGTTAGCGAGTCTCGCGACCGCGTCCGCCGCCGGATCATCTGAGATCCGAAATGTGACGCCACTTGCGCGTAGGGCAACCGTGATTTCTTCCGCCGAGTACTCGGGTCCCAAGGCAACAGTCTCGATCGAAGGCCGAAACTGGGCCACCGACCGCTCGGTGCGCCTGGTACTTGGATTCAAGATCGCCGCACCAAGCGCACCGCCAGCGTCCCCGCACCAAGGCGGGGCAAAGAAGCGTATCGGCTCTCCTCCTATTGTGTCAATTAGTGCTAGCCGGCCATTGAGTTTACAATTAAGCGCCACCCCTCCCGCGACGCATAGGGCGTCCAACTGCTGCTCCCGAATGTAGGTGGCCACAAAGCCTGAAACTATGTCCTCCAGTCGTCGCTGCACGGCGCATGCGAAATTCTTATGTCGGTCTGTAAAGCTCGCCGAGGGTGCTCTGCGATCTACGCCCAGTCCGGTCAGCGCTTCTTCCATCTTGGCGGTGTACAGGCCCATGTTCCGCTCGTAATCGAACACCCTCCCCGATATGAGGTCCGGCGACATGGTGGGGAGCCCCAGTGCGTCAGCTGGCAACACAGTCTCAGTGAGGAATTGAAGAATCTGCGGCTCCACCTCCCCGTGGCTCGCCAACGCCATAAACGTGCCTTCGTCCCGGAAGGGCCTCAGCCCCAAGTACTCGGTAGCCGAAGCGTAGTATAGTCCGAGAGAATGTGGCACTTTTCTCCGCTTCAACAGTCGTAGCTGGTTGCCAATGCCTAGGTAAAGAGAGAGGCAGGCATCCTCGCCCTTCTCGTCCATAACTAGAATAAGGCTCCGATCAAACTCTGAGAAGAAGAAGCTGCTTGCAGCATGTGAGTCATGGTGATTAAAGAACATCACGGGTCTTGATCCCAGTCGGGGAAATGCCATCCGGAGTTCCTCGTGGAATCTGGTTGGTTGATACTTAGCAACGTGCTGTCCCAGACGGGCCCAGTCAACTCGAATCCCCGACTCGGCGAGGGCCCGATAGTGGCCGACCACCGCATTCTGAGCGCTTGAAGTTGGCGCATATCGATCATAGTTCCAGGACACGGCGATGTGCTCTATGTCAGCCGCTCCCAAGCCAGTACTTTCGAGGCACCAACGAATAGCATTTACGGGGAACGAACCGTCACCCTTAACGCGACTGAATCGCTCTTCCTCGGCCGCACAGACCAGTCGCCCGTCGCTAACTATGCATCCCGCGCTATCCGTTCCGTTTGAGGCTACGCCCAGGACCGCCATTCAAGTCACTCCTCTTAGTCCTACTCCCAAGACATGCTTATCCACTCATCAAGGGTTACCAACCTCACATAACGACCAAAGTTGTCCGGCAACCCACTTGCCGCCGATTTGTCGACAATTAGGAGCAGGTCCTTAATTGGCTGGAAGCTGCCAACCAGGCTCGCGGGAAAGTCTGCCGCGATCGGACCGAGGATCATTCTCCGGACCAGCTCCACCTTCTCGGCTCCAAAGGTGGGCACGACGAGACGCTTATTCCGGGTGCGGCCGAAAAGATGCTTGAGTCCGATGGTAACGTCCTGATCAAGAGGGCTCGGTGGCTTCAGGTAGTCCGCCGTCTCCCTCGAAAACTGAACGAGGCTCGTTCCCATATTTAGTAGTTGATTGACTGACATTCCGCCGTAGTTCGGATCGATACATGCGATCTGGCCATTCGGAGCTGCCGAGATGAACTGTACCTCTACAACATTCCGAGCCAACTCTTGGTCATAGGTCCTGAGAAAACTAGCCAGGCTGTCGCTCGTGATGGTCCCTGGGACCAGCCGACGATGCTCGCCTGGAATATCGATCCCCCACCGCGATGCGGCGCGATCAAAGAACGATTCCTTAAACCAGTTCCAGTAGGAGAATCTACTTGTCCTGTCGATCCCGAAGTGCTCCGACACCGAGAAGAACTGAGTGGCAGAGAGATTCTCCATTGCCTCACGATTGTACATTCTAAAGAACGAGTCAAACATCACGTCGGCGGTCTGCCCCGCGAAGAGCCCGATACACTGCCCTTTTCCAGTCTGGATGGCATGCCCGAGGACTCGAGCGCTAGCATCTCCTACCTGGAAGCGGTCCTCAACAATTAGGAGATTGGGTTCAGCCCGCCAAGGCGGCACATAGCTATTGCGAACAAGACGCGTTATGAGGTCGCCGAGCGCCTCGGCGAGCCCGGACACCAGCGATGGTCTATCTTGGAAATCCGCCAGGTGCGTCGTGCGAAAGAAGCCTCTAGCACTTTCTAAGAATCGTTGAGCTCTTTCGTCCCGCTCCGCAGGTTCCTTGACGAAGACTAGAATCGGCTTCCTTAGCTCACGAGCCTTCAAGAACTCACCATGGGTAGCCGAGACGGTTCCGTCGAATACCGAGCCCGGGAGCCTATCCCGCTCTATCGGGTCGCCGTACCTCTCTCCGATAATGAGGATAAAGATATCGCATCGAGAAACTTCGTCAAGAACGATGTCGCGCGGCTCTTCAGGTCGTGCGTAATCTTCGGACACGAAGAGCTGAACGGGCCACGACTCAAGTAGACTCTTGACGCTTTGTCGTTCCTCTCTAAGATCCTTCATCGTGGAGCTCAGGAAGACGCGCACTTTGTCGTTCATAGTGCGATACCGGATTTCTTGAGCCTACACATAGTCTTCGGTCACCTTGCGTTCAATCTCGCCCGCGTCAAGTCCCTTCGCAGTCGCAAGCCGCATACATAGGTGGTGCACCGGTAGGGTCTCCCAGAGAGGTCGCCAATATTCCGTGCTGAGAAGGTGGTTTGCATCGCGTCCGGCGTCCAGCTGCGGGACCATTCGAATCGTCCCTCGCCGATGGGCGATACTGCTGGCAACCGCCATCACCACATCAGGAACCTGTTTCGTTTGTCGGTTCTCTCTGGGTGGTGGCTCGAAGCCGATTCCGAGGAATCCGGCATCTACCTGGGGCTCGAAGCCGTGGCGGAATGTCGCCCAATCGGCCACCGCTGAACTATGTCGGGCCGTCTCGGCGTACAGCATGGATGATTGCCAGGCAGAACCAAGTTGTGCGCCCCCAGCAAGAAAGTATAGGTAGTTTGACCTGAGCCCATCTTCGGTGGCCGCCATCACGTCACTCGCCCACGCATCGCTACTTGACAGGTAGGTTGGCAAAATACCAGCAATCGACGCGAGCGTGGATGACGTCCGGTTCATTCTAAATGTCCCAATTTGTTGAAGAGCATCGGCTAGAACCAACAGTGTTGCAACTGTGTTGACGT
>DASRII010000183.1:0-21713 GCA_035650075.1 Micromonosporaceae bacterium
TGCAGCGGGTGCTCGTCGTGCACGGCCAGCGCCAGCATCGCCGAGTCGACCGGTACCGTCCCCGAATGGTTGGCCACCAGCAACGCCGGTCCGGACAGCGTCAGGTTCGACACGCCGGACACTTCACCCCGGAAGTACCGCCGGAACAGCGGCCGTAGCAAGGGAATGAACACGTTGTCGGTCAACTCGGGGTCGAAGCCGAACTCGTCGACCTCGTACTCCCCGGTCAGCCGCCGCCGCAGGAAAGCCAGTGCCCCGGCCACGCGACGGTCCCAGATGTCCGGCTCTTCGGCAACGGGCCGGTGCCCGTTCGAGGAGACCGCCGGGGACGGGTCGAAGGCCACCACCGGTCGCGGGCGGGTCGGCGACTCAACGCGCGCCATCGCGACCTCCCACTGTGGACCGAACGCGACGGATGCCGTCGAGGAGCGCTTGTTCCGCTGCGGCGATCCGATCCCGTCCGAGCACAGCGCCGAGCCGGTGGACACGAAGGAAGTCACAGAAAGCCTCCGGAGTCGAGCGCGGCGTGTAGCCGTACTCCTTGGTCAAGCGCGTGGTGTCCACGACCCTGCCGTGCACGAACAGATCGACCTGGTCCAAGCTCAGCCCGCGGGCGCCTAGGCTCTTGGCCAGCGCGGCGGTCCCGGAGAGGCCGAACTCCACGACCGGTACGGCGACCCGTCCCGCCCGCCGGACCGCCTGGGACAGCATGATGACCCCGGGTCCGGCGACGTTGAACGTGCCGGGATGGTCTTCGACGACCGAACGGTGCAGCACTTCCTGCGCGTCGTCGATGTGGACGAACTGCAGCCGCGGGTCCCGCCCGAGCACGGTCGGGACGACGGGCTGCAGGAAGTACCGCGTCAGCGCCGTGTCGACGGGACTGCCGACGAACGGCGCGAAGCGCAGCACGGTGGCCTGAACAGAGGGACGGCGGCGGCGGAAGCCGCGCACGTACCCCTCGATGTCCAGGATGTCCTTGGCGAAGCCGCCGCGCGGCACCTCGCGCGGCTCGGTGTCCTCGGTGAAGACGGCCGGGTCGCGGAACGACGCACCGTAGGCCGCCGTCGACGACCGCACGACCACCTTGCGCACGGTCGGCACCTGCTGGCAGGCGGCGAGCACCTGCATCGTGCCGATGACGTTCTGTTCCTTCATCCCCGCGCGGCCGCCGCTGTGCCCCTCGGGCGATGTCGCGATCGCGAGATGCACGACGGTATCCGCGCGCGCGTCGGCAATCACCCGGGTGATTTCCGCGGTACGCAGATCCGCGCGCACGAACTCCGACGGTCCTGGGCCGCCGGGCGGCACGGCGTCGACACCGACCACCCGGTCGATGCGTGGATCGTTGGCCAGCCGGGCCGCTACGTGAGCGCCCAGATACCGGCCGACGCCTGTTACCACAACGGTAGCCACGGCGCCCCCATTTCTAGTCCGGGCTATGCCTTCCGCCCGGAACCCTCATTCCCCGCGGGCTACGTAGCTGTCTGTTACTTGCCGAGGCGGCGACGCTGGACCCTGGTCTTGCGCAGCAGCTTGCGGTGCTTCTTCTTCGCCATACGCTTGCGGCGCTTCTTGACCACCGAGCCCATACGTACTGTCCCCTCTGGCTGCTTTGTTGTCGCAACCAGGGTAGCGGGCGGTTCGAGCCGCCGTGACGCGGGTCGGTCAGCGAGACCGGTCAGGCGGTTTCGCGGAACGCGGCGCGGAGGTACTCGTCGACCGCATGCTCCGGCACGCGGAAGGAGCGGCCGACCCGCACCGCGGTCAGGTCACCCGCGTGGACCAGCCGGTAGACCGTCATCTTGGACACCCGCATCAGCTCGGCGACCTCGGCAACGGTCAGGAACCTCACCTCCGCCAACCGACCCTCGGTGTGTGGTGATCCGGCCATGGCTCACCAACCCATCCATTTCCGGCGCGGCCCGCCCTTCCCGAGTCCCCTGCCTCCGACTCCTGGCGGTTGAACGCGCGTGTAACTAGTACGTTAGCGGGACGCGTGTGGTCCTCGCGATCCCTTCGCGAGACTTACTCGCTGCGAAGCGCTTCGACAGGGTCCAGTCGGCCGGCGCGCTGGGCAGGGACGACGCCGAACGCGATACCGACCGCGGCCGATACCCCGAACGCCAGCGCGAGGGACCACCACGTGATCGCGGCGGGCACCGGTGACAGCGCCGCTACCGCCAGTGCGCCGCCGATACCGAGCGCCATCCCGGTCACCCCGCCGAGGGTGGTCAACAGCACCGCTTCCAGCAGAAACTGCACCCCGATATCCCGTGGTCGCGCTCCCACGGCCTTGCGCAGGCCGATCTCCCGGGTCCGCTCGCGCACCGACACCAGCATGATGTTCGACACTCCGACCCCACCTACGAGCAGCGAGATGCCCGCGATGGCCGCCAGCACGCCGGTGAGGACGCCGAGAATGTCACCGAGTACGCCGAGAATCTGTTCTTGCGTGACGGCGCTGAACTCGGTGTCCGGATGCCGGCGGGACAGCTCGGCCACGATGCGGTCGGCGAGCGCGGCGATCCCGTCCCGGTCGGGCGCTTTGATCGCGATGCCGTCGACCCGGTTCGTGCCGAGCAGCCGGTGCGCGGTCGTCACCGGGATGTGCACCTCGTCGTCGCGGTCCACGCCGAGGCTCTGCCCCAGCTGGGCGAAGACCCCGACCACCCGGAACCGCACGCCGGCGATCGACACCTGCTGTCCGACCGGGTCGCGCTCTCCGAAGAGGGTACGGGCGACCGCCGAGCCCAGTACCGCCACCCGACGGCTGGTGTCCACATCGGACCTCGTGAGATAGCTCCCGCGGCTCAGATTCCGTACGAACACTTGGGGAGTTGTCTCCAGCACGCCCAGCACGCTGGTGAATTTCGTCGCGTTCCCGGCGCGCACGACCTCGCCCGAGCTGACCGTGACCGCGACCCGGGACCGGTCTCCGACGATCCGCGTCACAGCGTCCACATCGGACAGTGAGAGCCGGGACACCGCCGGCGCCGAGCCGAAGTCGACCCGCCCCGGTACCACGATCAGCAGGTTCGAGCCGAGCCCTTCGACCTGCCGTTCGACCTCCTGCTTGGCGCCGGTACCGATCGCGACCAGCACCACCACCGCGGCGACCCCGATGACCACCCCGAGCATCGTCAGCCCGCTGCGCAGCCGGTTGGCGCGAAGCGCGTCCACGGCTACCCGCCAAGCCTCGGTGACCCTCATGACACGATCACTCCGTCTCGCATGGTGATCTGGCGGCGGGCGCGGGCGGCCACGTCGCGATCGTGGGTGACGAGGATCAGGGCCACCCCGGATTCGGCGTTCAACGCCTCCAGCAGGCCGAGTACCGCCTGCCCGGTAGCCGTGTCGAGGTTGCCGGTCGGCTCGTCGGCTAGCAGCACGGCGGGCTCGGTCACCAGTGCGCGGGCGATCGCCACCCGCTGTTGCTCGCCGCCCGAGAGCTGGTTGGGCCGGTGCTTGACGCGGTGGCCCAGCCCTACGCGGTCCAGCATCGCGGCCGCCCGCCGGCGCCGCGCCGAAGCGCCCAGCCCGCGATAGACCAGCGGCAGGGCGACGTTGTCGAGTGCGGTGGTACGCGGCAGCAGGTGGAAGCTCTGGAACACGAAGCCGACGGTCCCGTTGCGGAGCCTGGCCATCTCGGCCGTGGACAGGCGCGCCACGTCCCGGCCGCCTATGACCAGGCGCCCGGTGGTCGGCCGGTCCAGCGCGCCGAGCAGGTGCATCAGCGTGGACTTGCCCGAACCCGACGGCCCAACGATCGCCACGTTGTCCCCGGGCTCGATGGCCAGGCTGACGCCGCGCAGGGCCGGTACGGCCACGCCACCGAGCTGGTACGTGCGTGTGACGTCGATCGCCTCGACCGCCGTATCCGTCACGGCAGTTCCGTGCCGGCCTGGACGCGGTCCGTACCGCGAATGACGATCCGGTCGCCGGCACCGAGCCCGGAGAGGATCTGGACCAGGTCCTGCCCCGCGACGCCGACGGT
The DNA here is from genome assembly GCA_035650075.1 of Micromonosporaceae bacterium. Lineage (GTDB taxonomy): Bacteria > Actinomycetota > Actinomycetes > Mycobacteriales > Micromonosporaceae > DASSUC01. The sequence continues at coordinate 3,998 of DASRII010000183.1, forward strand.
GACCGCGACCCGTTGGGCCCGCCCACCGCGCACGGCCCACACCGAGTCCTGACCGTCCACAGTGAACACAGCGGCGGCCGGTACCGCCACCGCCTCGGACGCCTCCCGCACGGACAGGTGGGCGACCGCGCTCATGCCGGGGCGGGGAGTCGGTGCGGCTCGACCGTCGCCGTACTCGCCACCGGACAGGGACAGCCGCACCCGGTAGGCCACGCCGCCCCGGGCGGACGGCGTGGGCAGCAGGTCGACCGAGCGGACCGTGGCGTCGTACCGCGCCCCGGTTGCCGCGTCCAGCTCGACGCTCGCGGTCACGCCGGGCTCGACCAGCAGCACGTCGGTCTCGTCGACCTCGGCGACCAGCCCCAGCTCTGCCACGTCGACGACGGTCAGTACCGGCGTACCGGCCCCGACCTGGGCACCGGCGCTGATCGCATCGGACACCCCGGCCGGGGGCTGCGCACCGCCACCGGCCACGGCGGTGGAATCCACCCCGGGCAGGGAACCGCCGAGCAGGTCGGACAGCGACGGAGTCGACGTGCTCGACGCCGTCCCGCCGATCTGGACGACCCCGGCGATCGGCGCCCGCAAGGTCAACTCGTCCACAGTGGACTTCGCTAGGTCGTACGCCTGCTGCGCCTGCAGTCGTTGCGCGATGCCGAGCGCGCCGAGGGCCGAGCCCACCGCGGACAACCCCCGGCGGACGGACTGGATCGCCTGCGCGGCGGCGGTACTGGCGGCGGCGTACTCCTTCTCGGCGGCGGTGATGTGCGCGAGCAGCGCGTCGCGGATGGTCGGGTCGACGATCTTGCTCGCCGCGTCCCGAGCGGTCGCGAAGGCCTGCCGCGCGGCCGTGTCGGTGGCCCGCTGGACGCCGGACAGGTCGACGCCCCGGCCGAGCCCGCCGCCGCTCGAGGACCGCTTCGCGGCGTCGAGCGCCTGCTTGGCCTGGGTGAGCCGGGCCTGCGCGGTGGGCGAGTCGATGACGGCGAGCACCTGGCCCGCGGTGACATTCGCGCCCGGCTCGACCAGGAGTCGGGCGACCGTACCGTCGGCCGGCGAGGTCAGCGTCGCGGCCGCCTTCGCGGTGACGGAGGCGGGCGCGTCGACGACCTCGACCACGTCCGCCAAGCTGGCCTGGCCGACCTCGATGCCCGCGTTGTCGGAGCCGCACGAGGCACCCATCGACGCGAGGAAGCAGACCAGGGCGATAGCCGCAGCGATCGAACGCCGCGAAGGGTGGCGTCGCACGCCGCCAATGCTAGGCGTCAGCCGATACGGCTTCGGATCGACCTAGCACAGTCACCCTCGACGTCGGACCACGACACGCCGAACGCGGTACGGCTGGCGTCGTCCAGCGCCGAGCCCTCGTGCATGACCTCGCGGAAGAACGTGAGCAGCTTGGCGTCGCCGAACCGCTCGGACATCCGGCGTACCGCGAGGAAGGCGATGCCGTACCGGGCGACGGCCTCCCAGAGCGGCGCGTCGGCGTCCGGTTCGGCGATCGTGGCCTTGCCGTCCCACTTGCCGGCCCGGAGGAACCGGCGCGCCACGCCCGAGGTCAGCGCGTCGTGCCGGCTCGGCGTCTGGCCGTAGAGCAGGGCGTGGTCGGCCAGCCCCTCGGAGAGCCACCAGTTCGAGTCGCGCTGGTACTTGGCGCCGCGCAGCGACGCCACGTGGGTCAGCTCGTGGCGGAGGATGTCGTCGAGGAAGCTGCTCGGCACCTCGGCGCCGTTGAGCACGACCTCCATCCGCTTGTTGCTGATCGAGACGGCGTAGCCGGCAGTCCATGCCGGGCGGTCGCCGCCGTACCACTTCTTCCACTCTTCGCTGCCGGCGAAGTAGACGCGGTAGCGGTCGGGCTTGTCGGCGCCGACGACGTACCGGTCGGCGATCGCGGCCGCCTTGTCCGCCTCGCGCAGCAGCGTCGGTAGCCGGGACGCGTAGCGCGCGGTCGTCGCCACGACGGCCCGCTCGCCGGCGGCCGCCTGCAGCTCGCTGACCTCCCACGGTCGGGGCCCGTGTTCCGAGTCGCCCGACGGCGTCATGCTCACCAGCAGGGCCCGGCCACCGCTCTCGACCCAGCGGCTGCGGACCACGAGGCTGTCGGTCTCGCACTCGGCGACCACGAAGCAGTGGCGAAGCGAGAGGGTGGTTTCCCACTCGCTACGGCCGCCCTTGCCGGTCGCCTCGGTCGGGCCGTTGACGACGATGGGGTCCCACGAGGCGACCTTCATCGCCCGCAGTGAGGTGAACCGGCGCTTCAGCTCCGTGGACATGCCGGACTCGCCGGCCGCCACGAACGCCTTCTCGTCACCGCTCAGCAGGGCCTGGGTCTGGCGATCCAGCGTGGCGTCGATCTGGGCGGAGACCCAGGCGGTACGCACGTATGCCGGGTCGCCCGGCTGCGGGCTGCGTACGCCGGTCGGGCCCGGCCCGCCGGCTCCGCCGGGGGCGCCCGGGTCCCCGAAGTTGCCGAGCGCTCCGAAGTCGATCTGGCTGGCCGCCCAGATCGCCGGGGTACCGCACAGCACCATCAGGGCGACCAGCGCCAGCGTGAGCCGCAGCGCGATGGGTCGGCGCGGCTGAGGCGGCAGCGGCCGAGGCCCGTAGTAGGGCGGCCCGTAACGCGGCGGCGGGCCATAGAACGGCGGAGGCGGCGGCCCGTAGTAGGGCGGTAGAGGCGGCTGAACCGGAGGCGGCGGTCCGACCGCGGTTCCGTCCGGCATGACCCATTGCGGCACGAAGGGCGTTCGAGGCTGCGGCACCGGAGGATGTGGTGATCCCCAGACTGGAGGTACCCACGGCCTGGATTCTGGGGGCTCGTGGGTCACGGGCGGGACGGTACGCGGTGGTCCCACGGACCGTCCAGTCCTACTTCTTCGAGGTCACAGCCCTCGCGAAGAATGCCAGGTTTGCCGGACGCTCGGCGAGGCGGCGCATGAGGTACCCGTACCACTGCGTGCCGTAGGGAACGTAGACGCGCATGGAGTACCCGTCGGAGGCCAGCCGCCGTTGCTCGTCCGGCCGGACCCCGTACAGCATCTGAAATTCGAACTCGTCCGACGCCCGGTGGAACCACTTCGCCCGGTCCTCGCCGATCGCGATCAGGCGCGGGTCGTGGGTCGCGAGCATCGGGTAGCCCTTGCCGGACACGAGAATGTTCAGGCAACGGATGTACGACTTGTCGACGTCGAGCCTGGACTGGTACGCGACCGACTCCGGCTCCTGGTACGCCCCCTTGCACAACCGGACCCGCGAGCCCTCGGTCGCCAGCTCCCGGCAGTCCGCCTCGGTCCGCCGCAGGTACGCCTGCAGCACCGCCCCGGTCGCCGGAAAATCCTGCCGCAGCTTGGCCAGTATCTCCAGCGTGGAGTCGGTGGTCGTGTGATCCTCCATGTCGAGGGTGACCGTGGTTCCCGCCGCCGCGGCCGCGGTGCAGATCGTCCGCGCGTGCTCGGCCGCCATGTCCTCGTCGAACTTCTGCCCGAGCGCGGACAGCTTCACGCTGACCTCGGCGTTGGCGGCCAGACCGGCGTCCCGCAGGGCGCCCAGCAGCCGCACGTACTCGTCCCGGGTCGCGACCGCCTGCTCCGGCGTGAGCGTGTCCTCGCCGAGGTAGTCGAGTGTGACCAGGAGTCCCGCGTCGACGAGCTCGCGGGTGCAGCGCAGCGCGTCGGCGGTGGCGGTGCCGGCGACGAACCGGCGTACGACGTCCCGGCTGATGGGGGCCGTCTCGACGAGCCGGGCGATCCGGGGTGACCGGGCCGCGGCGAGGATGACCGAACGGAACATGCACCGAGCGTAGCGAGCACGAGAAGCGCGCGCTGGGCAGACACTATGCCTGATTCATGCCTGTATGACCGTGCGGTTGGCACGACGCCACCTGCCGGGGCGGTCGCGTTTCGCGCACGCGATTGACTACCTTTGTCGGGTGGACTTCGACGCGTACGCGCGCACCGCAGTAATTCTCGTGAACGCCAAGCTGGACGACCTCAACGACCTGAGGGCGATGATCGGCTCCGAAGACTGGATGGCGGAAGAGGTGGGCGAGCGGGATGTCGCCGCATTCCGCCGGGCTCAGAAACGGCTTCGCGATGTCTTCGAACTCGGTACCGGTGGCCGCGACTCGGAGGCGGTGACCGCGCTCAACTCACTCCTCGAGGCGTTCCCGGTCCAGCCTCGGATCTCCGGCCACGACGCGAACGACTGGCACATGCACATCACGAGCCGGGGCTCATCGGCGAGCTCCGAGTACATCGCCGGCGCCGTCTGGGGCCTGTCGGTCTGGCTGTGCCAGTTTGGCAGCGCCCGCTTCGGCGTGTGCGCGGACGAGCGTTGCGGCAACGTCTACCTCGACACGTCGTCGAACTGCTGCCGGCGGTTCTGCTCCGAGCGCTGTGCGACTCGCTCGCACGTCGCCGCGCACCGCGCCCGCAAGCGCGCGGCCGCCGACGAGGCGCTGGACGATGTCGCGGTAGCGGCTCCGGTCTAACCCGGTCTAGGCAACGTCCACAGTAGATGGTGTGGCCAGGTGCTGGCGCGCGAACGCCAGTGCCTCGGCCAGATCCGCCTCGCGGTCGGCACGACTGCGCGCCCGTCGGGTGGCCACCTCGACCGCCACCGACCCGGTGAAGCCGCGATCGGCGAGCGACGAGAGCAGCTCGCCGCACGGCTGGCTGCCCCGGCCCGGGACCAGGTGCTCGTCGCGACCCTCCCCGGTGCCGTCGCCGAGATGCACATGGGCAAGCGCGGGCCCCATCGCATCGGCCATCGCCAGCGCGTCACTGCGCGACGCGGCGCAATGCGACAGATCGAGGGTGTACGCGTCATAGCCCGTGACGGTCGGGTCCCAGCCGGGTGCGTACGGCACGAAGACCCGGCCGGCCATCCGCACCGGGTACATGTTCTCGATGGCGAACCGGAGCGTCGGGTACTCCTCGACGAGCCGGGTCAGCCCGCTGGCGAACAGCCGCGCGTAGTCGCGCTGCCAGGTGAACGGCGGGTGCACCACGACCACCTTCGCGCCGAGTGCCTCGGCGAGCGCCGCCGACTTGCGCAAGCGCTCCCACGGGTCCTGGCTCCACACCCGCTGCGTGACGAGCAGGCATGGGGCGTGCACCGAACGGACCGGTACGCCGTAGTGCTTCGCCAGCCCGCGGAGCGCGCCCGCGTCCTGGCTGACCGCGTCGGTCCACACCATGACCTCTACCCCGTCGTAGCCGAGCGCCGCCGCGAGCTCGAACGCGGCCGCGGTGGGCTCGGGAAAGACCGACGAACTGGACAGCAGAACGGGAACACGGGCAACCACCCCACCAGGGTAGCGGGGGGCCTCTCAGAACCCGGCCAACTGGTCCAGGCGGCGGAGGATCACCCCTTCCCGCAACGCCCACGGGCACATGTCCAGCCGCTCGATCTGCAGCAGCCGCATCGCCGCCTCGGCGACGATCGCGCCGGCCAGCAGTTGATGCGCCCGGCTGCTGCTCACGCCGTCCAGCTCGGCGAGCTTGCTCGGCGGGATCAGCCGGATGAAGCCGAGCACCTGGCGCAGCGCGGAATGGGTCAGCTGCCGCGGTACCCAGTGCCCCGCTCGGGCGGGTGCGGCACCGGCGAGCCGGGTGAGCGTACGGAACGTCTTCGAGGTCGCGACCGGCCGGTCCCAGGCGCCGTCGGACAGCTTGTCGACGACCGGCTCGAGCGTGCGATCGGCGTACTCCCGAAGCTCCTCCACCTCGCCCGACGACGGCGGCCGATCCTCCTCGATGGCCGCGGCGAGAAATCGCTGGGTCAGCCGGCCGGCGCCGAGCGGTACCGACAGCGCGGTGTCCGGGTCTTCGTCGATGCCCGCCGCGACCTCGAGCGAGCCGCCGCCGATGTCCAGCACCAGCAGCCGACCGGCGGACCAGCCGAACCACCGCCGGACGGCGAGGAACGTCATGCGCGCCTCGGCCTCGCCGGAAAGCACCCTGAGGTGGACACCGGTCTCGGTGCGCACGCGGTCGAGCACCTCGGCCGCGTTGGTGGCGTTGCGGACCGCGGAGGTCGCGAACGCGAGCAGGTCCTCGGTCTCCAGCCGGCGGGTGGACTCCGCCGCGTCGCGCACGGCGGCCACGAGTGCCTCCGAGCCCTCCGAAGTCAGCTCACCGGATGAGTCGATCCGTTCGGCCAGCCGCAGCGCGGTCTTCTCCGAGTGGGCGGGCCACGGGTGTGCGCCCGGATGAGCGTCCACGACCAGCAGGTGCACGGTGTTCGAGCCGACGTCGAGTACACCCAGCCGCATGCCGCCACAGTACGCGGAGGTTTGCGGCGTACGCTTTTCCAATGCCCGCAGAGCTACGTGTCCTCGTGGACACTCCCGATGACCCGCGCAGCCGTGAGGTCGACATCGACTTCCCCCGGGAATGGATCGAGTTCACCGACCCGGCAGACGCCGACCAGGTGATCCGGGCCGACCTGACCTGGCTGCTGTCCCGTTGGACGTGTGTCTTCGGCAAGGCCTGCCACGGCATCATCGCCGGTCGCTCGGGCGACGGCTGCTGCTCGCACGGGGCGTTCTTCACCGACTCCGCCGACAAGAAGCGGGTACGGGCGGCGGCGAAGAAGCTGACGCCGAAGACGTGGCAGCACTTCCGCCGCGGCTTCGACCGGTACACCGAGATGGACACCGTGGACGGAAAGACCCCGGCGCTGCGTACCGCGACGCGCGACAACGGTGGGCCGTGCGTGTTCCTCAACGACGCCGACTTCGAGGGCGGTGGCGGGTGCGCCCTGCACGCCCAGGCGCTGCGCGACGGCGTACACCCGCTGGAGTACAAGCCCGACGTGTGCTGGCAGCTGCCGATCCGGCGGGACCAGGAATGGGTCAAGCGGGCGGACGGTACGAAGGTACTGCTGACCGTGCTGACCGAGTTCGACCGGCGGGCGTGGGGCTCGGGCGGGCACGACCTGCACTGGTGGTGCACATCGTCGCCGGAGGCGCACGTCGGATCGAAGCCGCTGTTCCAGGAGTACGAACCGGAGCTGATCGCGCTCATCGGCAAGCCCGCCTACGACAAGCTCGCCGAGGTGTGCGCCGCCCGCGAAGAGCGTGGTGGTCTGGTGGCCACGCACCCCGCCACCACAGAGGCGGATCAGGGTTCGAACTTGTAGCCCAGTCCCCGCACGGTCACGATGAACCGCGGGGTCGACGGCTCCGGCTCGATCTTCGAGCGCAACCGCTTGACGTGTACGTCGAGCGTCTTGGTGTCCCCGACGTAGTCCGCTCCCCAGACCCGGTCGATGAGCTGTCCCCTGGTCAGGACTCGGCCGGCATTGCGCAGCAACAGTTCCAGCAGTTCGAACTCCTTCAGCGGCAGCTGTACCGCGTCACCGTCCACTGTGACCACATGCCGCTCGACGTCCATCCGTACCGGTCCGGCGGCCAGTGTCGGCGCGGACAGCTCACCGCTGTCGGCGCTCTGCCGGCGCAGTACCGCGCGGATCCGGGCGACCAGCTCTCGGGGCGAGTACGGCTTCGTGACGTAGTCGTCGGCCCCGATCTCCAGGCCGACCACCTTGTCGATCTCGCTGTCCCGCGCGGTGACCATGATGATCGGTACGTTGGACTTCTGCCGCAGCTGCCGGCACACCTCGGTGCCGGACATCTCGGGCAGCATGAGGTCGAGGAGGACGATGTCCGCCCCGCCCCGGTCGAACTCGGTCAGCGCGGCGGTCCCGGTCTCCGCCACCGACACCTCGAAGCCCTCCTTGCGCAGGACGTAGGAGAGCGCGTCGGAGAACGATTCCTCGTCCTCGACCACGAGCACACGTGCCACTCAACCGGCTCCTTTCGGTCCCGCGAAGATCTCAACCGACTCCGGTAGCGGAAGTGCGGCTTCCGGGGGACGCGACGGCAGCCGCAGGGTGAACGTCGAACCCACACCCAGCATGCTGGCCACCTCGACCCGGCCACCGTGGTTGGTCGCGATGTGTTTGACGATGGCCAGGCCCAGACCGGTACCGCCGGTCTCCCGCGATCGCGCCTGGTCGGCCCGGTAGAAGCGCTCGAAGACCCGGTCGAGGTCGTGCGTGGCGATGCCCATGCCCTCGTCGATGACCGCGATCTCGACCGTGTCCGCGTCCCCGCGGGCCGCGATCGTGACCTGGCGGCCGTCGGTCGAGTACGCGATCGCGTTCTCCACGAGGTTCGCGACGGCGGTGGCGAGCTGGCCGTCGCTGCCGTACACGGTCAGTCCTCGCGTCCCCTCGAAGCCCACATCCATGTTCTTCGCGGCGGCCTGGGTCCGGGTCCGGTCGACGACCTCGGCCACCAGCCAGTCGACGGAGACCGGTTCGGGCAGCGGTAGCGGGTCCGCGCCCTGCAGCCGGGACAGCTCGATCAGCTCGGTGACCAGCCGGCCCAGCCGCGCCGACTCGTGCCGGATCCGCTCGGCGAAGCGCTGCGCCGCCTCCGGGTCGTCGGTCGCGTCGAGCAACGCCTCGGAGAGCAGTTGCAGGGCGCCGATCGGCGTCTTCAGCTCGTGGCTCACGTTGGCCACGAAGTCGCGGCGCACCCGCGCGACGCGGTGCGCCTCGGTCACGTCCGCCGCCTCGACCGCGACGTAGCCGCCGCCCAGGGCGACCGCACGCAGCTGGACGCCGATCGCGTCGTCGGAGTCGGGATCGGTGCTGCCGCCCCGTGGGAGATCCAGCTCGATCTCGCGGCGTATGCCGGAGCGGCGGACCTGCCCGGCGAGCGTCCGGACGATCGGGTGGGGCACCGGCTGACCCAGGTCACTGCCGGCGCGCAACAGGCCGAGCAGGCGCGCGGCGGGGTTGACCAGAACGGGTTGGTCGTTCGGGTCGAGTACGACGACACCCGCCCGCAGCGAGTCGAGACTCTTGCGGCCGAGTTCGTGGTCGTTGACCCCGACCGTATTCAGCGGTCCTCCCCAAACCTTGCGGCGCCAGCCGCGTACCGTTCCCACGCCACGATCGTAGGTCGATTGTTAACCACTGGATGAATCAGGAACGGACAAACCACGCACAGGTACGGGCAATGTTCACCGGTAGGCTCAACAGCGTTCACCTGACGACCTAAGGATCCGCACATGCGCGAGGAGTTCCGGGGCGATCTGCTCGAGACCGGCCGCTTACTGGTGTCGATGGGAGAGTCGGCCCGGTCGGCGATGCACAACGCGACTCTGGCATTGATGAATGCCGATCAGGCTCGCGCCGAGACGGTGATCGCGCGGGACGCCGAGATCGACGCGAACTACCGGACGATCGAGGAGCTGGTCCAGCACCTGCTCGCGCGGCAGGCGCCGGTGGCGCGCGACCTGCGGCTCGTGGTGAGCGCCCTGCACGTCGCGGCCGACCTCGAGCGGATGGGCGACCTGGCCGCGCACGTGGCAAAGACCGCGCTGCGCCGGCACCCCGCGATGGCCGTCCCACCTGAGGCGGCCGGCATCATCGCGTCGATGGCCGATGTCGCCGACCGGATCGCCGGCAAGATCACGCTCGTGTTGTCGGGGCAGGACGCGGTCCGCGCGGCCGAACTCGAGCGCGACGACGACGCGATGGACGCCCTGCACCGGCAACTGTTCGAGCTGTTGCTCAGCCCCGGCTGGTCGCACGGCGTCGAGGCGGGCATCGACTGCGCGCTGCTGGGCCGGTTCTACGAGCGGTACGCCGACCACGCCGTCAACGCGGGCAACCACGTGGTGTTCATGGTGACCGGCGAACCCGCCCAACCCCGTTGATCATGAACTTACTTTCACCTTCGGCGGCGTGTCGTCACACCAACTTCATGATCGCGCGGGCCGGGCCGGGCCGGGCCCAGCGTCAGCGGCCTTGGGCGGCTACCGCCGCGGCCGCCGCGGTAGCCGCCTCCGGGTCCAGATACGTGCCGCCCGGCGTCAGCGGGCGGAGCGCCGAGTCCAGGTCGTAGCGCAGGGGGATGCCGGTCGGGATGTTCAGTGCCGCGATGTCCGCATCGGAGATCCCGTCGAGGTGCTTGACGAGTGCCCGTAGTGAGTTGCCGTGTGCGGCTACCAGCACGGTGCGGCCGAGCAGCAGGTCCGGCACGATCGCGTCGTACCAGTACGGCAGCATCCGCTCGACGACGTCGGCCAGGCACTCGGTGCGGGGGCGCAGCTCGGGCGGGAGACCCGCGTAGCGGGGATCCGCAGCCTGGGACCATTCGTCGTCGTCGTCGATTGGCGGCGGTGGAGTGTCGTAGGAGCGCCGCCACAACATGAACTGCTCTTCGCCGTACTGTTCGAGGGTCTGCTTCTTGTTCTTGCCCTGCAGCGCGCCGTAGTGCCGCTCGTTGAGCCGCCAGGAACGGCGTACGTCGATCCAATGCCTGTCGCACGCGCGCAGCGCGAGGTCGGCCGTGCGGATGGCGCGCAGCTGCACGGAGGTGTGTACGACGTCGGGCAGCAGGTCGTGCTCGCGCAACAGCTCGCCGCCCCGCCGTGCCTCGTCCTCACCCCGGGCGGTCAGGTCGACGTCGACCCAGCCGGTGAACAGGTTCTTGGCGTTCCATTCGCTCTCGCCGTGCCGCAGCAGCACCAGCGTGCCGACCTCCCGCATGCGGCGAGACTATGACATCAGTGACTCCAGGTTGGAGGGCGGGGTGAACCGGTCGCCGTACGTCGCGGCCAGTTCGCGAGCCCGGGCAACGTAGCCGGCGACGCCACCTGGGTACTGCTTGACGTACTGCAGCACGCCTCCCGTCCACGCCGGGAAGCCGATGCCGAAGATGGACCCGATGTTGCCGTCGGCCGCTGACGTCAGCACGCCCTCGTCGAGGCACTTCACCGACTCCAGCGACTCGGCGAACAGCATCCGCTCCTGCATGTCGCGCATCGGGATGGTCGGCTCGCCCGGCTTGCTGCCGAACGCGTCCGCCAGCCCCGGCCACAGCCGCTTCGATCCGTCGCCGTAGTCGTAGAAGCCCTTGCCGGCCGACTTGCCGGTGCGGCCGTACTCCTCGACCATCCGGTCCAGCACTCCCTCGCCGGGGTGCGGCGGCTGCACAACGCCCGCGGCACGGGCCTCGGCGCGGAGCTTGCGCGGCAAGGTGAGCGTCACCTCGTCGAGCACCGCCAGAGGCCCGACCGGGTACCCGGCCTGCATTGCCGCCTGTTCGACGCTCGCGGCCGGTACCCCTTCCGCCAGCAGGGCCAACCCCTCCAGGACGTACGTGCCGAAGACGCGGCTCGTGAAGAACCCGCGTGAGTCGTTGACCACGATCGGCGTCTTGTCGATCTGCCGGACGAAGTCGTACGCCTGCGCCAGCGTCTCGTCCGACGTGTCCGAGCCGCGGATGATCTCCACGAGCGGCATCTTCTCGACCGGCGAGAAGAAGTGCAGGCCGATGAAGCGCGCCGGATCGGCGGCTGCCACGCCGAGCGAGGTGATCGGCAGCGACGACGTGTTGGAGGCGATCAGCGCGTCGGGCGCGACGATGCTGGCGAGCTTGCGGTAGGTCTCGTGCTTGAGCCCGAGATCCTCGAACACCGCCTCGATGACGAGCTCGCAGCCGGCCAGATCGGCCAGGTCGGTAGCGGCCGTGATCCGGTCGTGCTTGGCCGCGGCGCGCAGGGCCGCCTCCGCCGCCACGTCCACGACAACGACGTCGATGTCCCGCCGCGCACAGGCGTACGCGATGCCGGCGCCCATCATGCCCGCCCCGATGACGCCGACGCGTTTCGCCGGCGGTGTCGCGGCGACCTCGGCGGGCCGCGATCCGCCCTTGTTGAGCGACTGCAGATCGAAGAAGAACGCCTGGGTCATGTTGCGCTGGATCGGCGTACCGACCAGGTCGGCGAACCAGCGACCCTCGATGCGCAGCGCGGTGTCCACATCGACCTGTGCGCCCTCGACCGCGGCACACATGATGTGATGCGGCGCGGGGTAGTGCGCACCCTTGAGCTGCTTGCGCAGGTTGGCCGGGAAGGCGGGCAGCAGCATCGCCATCGCCTTGTCGGTCGGGCGGCCGCCCGGCATCCGGTACCCGGACGTGTCCCACGGTTGCGCGGCGCGCGGGTTGGCCTCGATCCACGCGACCGCCTTGGCCATGGCGTCGTCGGCGTCGCTGGCCAGCTCGTCGACGACGCCGACCTCGACCGCCTTGGCCGGCCGCAGCCGCTGGCCTTGCATCAGCACCTTCATCAAGGCGTCCTGCAGGCCGAGCATCCGGACGACGCGGGTCACTCCCCCACCGCCGGGCAACAGGCCGACGGTCACCTCGGGTAGCCCGAACCGCGCGTCCGGCCGGTCCACCGCGATCCGGTGATGGCAGGCGAGCCCCAGCTCGAACCCGCCACCGAGGGCCGTACCGTTCAGCACCGCGACCACCGGCCGGCCCAGCTTCTCCAGCCGGCGGAACTGGTCCTTCGCCACTCCCGCGAGCTCGAACACCGCTTCGGCGCTCGGCGTACTGTCGCTGAAGTCCTTCAGGTCCAGCCCCACCATGAAGCTGTTCTTCGCCGACGTCACGATCACGCCGGTGAGATCCTCGCGGTGCGCCTCCAAACGGTCCACAGTGGACGCCATGGCGCGCAGGTACGCCTCGTTGATCGTGTTGGTGGACTGGCCCGGCGCATCGAGCGTCAGCACCACGATGCCGTCCGACCGCTGCTCCCAGTTGATCAAGGCGTTCACAGCCTCTCGATGATCGTCGCGATGCCCATACCGCCGCCCACGCAGAGCGTCGCCAGGCCGTACCGGAGTTCCCGCCGTTCCAGCTCGTCGAGCAGCGTGCCCACGAGCATCGCGCCGGTCGCGCCGAGCGGGTGCCCCATCGCGATAGCGCCGCCGTTCACGTTCACGGCCTCGGGGTCGAGGTCAAGATCTTTGATAAACCGCAAGGGTACGGCGGCGAACGCCTCGTTCACCTCGAACAGGTCGATCTGATCCACCCTCAGCCTGGCCTTGGCCAACGCCTTCTGGGCGGCCATCGTCGGTCCGGTGAGCATGATGAGTGGCTCGGAACCGGTCACCGCGGCCGAGACCACGCGGGCGCGCGGGGTGAGTCCCTGCGCGTAGCCGGCTGCCTCGGAACCGACGAGTACGAGTGCCGCCCCGTCGACGATGCCGGACGAGTTGCCCGCGGTGTGTACGTGGTCGATGCGCTCGACCCAGTGGTACCGCTGCAGTGCCACGGCGTCGAAGCCACCCAGCTCCCCGATGCCGGCGAAGCTCGACTCGAGCGCGGCCAGCGTCTCCGGGGTGGTATCCGGCCGGATGTGCTCGTCGCGATCCAGGATCGTCTGGCCGATCCGGTCCCGCACGGCGACGACCGAACGGTCGAACGCGCCGTCCGCCCACGCCTTGGCGGCCCGGGCATGCGAGGTAGCCGCGTAACTGTCTACATCGGACCGAGAGAAGCCCTCGATCGTAGCGAGCAGGTCGGCCGAGATGCCCTGCGGTACGACGCCGATGGCGTACCCGCTCTCCGGGTCCATCATGATGGCCCCGCCGTCGGAGCCCATGGGTATCCGGGACATCGACTCCACGCCGCCCGCGATGATCAGGTCGTCCCACCCGGCGCGGACCTTCTGCGCGGCGGTGTTCACGGCTTCCAGGCCGGAGGCGCAGAACCTGTTGAGGGTGACCCCGGCGACGGTGTCGGGCAGCCCGGCCAGCAGGGCGGCGGTACGCGCGATCACCATCCCCTGGTCGCCGACGGCGGTGACGCAGCCGAGAATCAGGTCGTCGATGACCGCGGGATCGAGCGTCGGGAATCGCTTGCGCAGGTCGTCGATGAGCCCGACGACCAAGGACACCGGCTTGACCTCGTACAGTGCGCCGCCGGGCTTGCCGTTCGCAGCCGGCTTCCCGCGCCCTCGTGGGGTGCGGACGGCTCCGTAGATGAACGCCTCCATTGACGCATTCTGCCCGGCCTACTGGTGAGTAACAAGTGGTACCCCGATCTTCTGCGCCGGCCGGTAGATGTGATATCCACCAACCGTCACGATCTGTACGCCGACGTCCTGCGCGGCGAGGTAGGCCGCGAACGTGCCGTCGATCGGCTCGTCGATGGGCAGGACGTACGCGGGCTGGTCTGCTAGGGCCACGGCTTCGGCGTGCGGCGGGTACCGGTCGAGCCCCCGGTGCAACTGCTCGTCGAGTACGGCGCACTGGATCCGTTCCCGGGTCACGAACGTGAGCCTGTTACACGTCCAGTACTCGCTGTAGATCCGATCCACCCCGAGCCGCTCGAGCGTAGCCACCAGCTCCCGCTCCTCCCGCGCCTGCGCCGCGTAGCTCGGCACCGCCGCGACGAGCGCGCCGCTCGCCACCACCATGGTCGCGGCGAGCGCCGCCAGCACGGGTGCCGTTCGCCAGCGGGCCACCCAGAGCGGCCAGAGGACGGCGGGGAGGGAGATCAGTCCATAGTGGAGATACCGGGCGCTTTCGGTCGGGGTCTGGGCGGCGCCGGCGCTGTTCACGTACAGCCACAGGGTCAGGGCGGCCGCCAGGAGCAGCGCCAGCCGGCCGGTCTGCCGAGCCCGGACCGCCATCACTCCGGCCACGACCAGCAGTACCAGGTAGACCGGTCCCCACCACATCTGCCACGGCGTGCAGTGGCCCGGTGGGCACATGCCGGTACTCAGCGGCAGGCCGACGAGAATCCCGCCGTAGAGGCGGTCGGCCAGGGGCGCGTCACCGCCGGCCGCGTTCAGCGCGAGCAGGACGGTCCACGAGTCCTCGCCGGCCGGTGCTCGCAGGTTGTACCCGATCAGCGGGGCGGACCCCGCCAGCACTCCCAGGACCACGGCGACGCCGGGCCAGCCGAGCAGCGCCCGCCGGCATCCGGCCACGAGCACGCCCGCAGCGGCGAGCAGGTACGGCAGCAGCAGCCAGTGCCCCCACAGCACGAGTCCGGCCGCCAGTCCCCAACCGGCGAACGCGACGAGCCGGGCTTTCGCGGCCGCCGCGAGATGGAGCGCCAGCAACATCAGCACGACGCCGAGCACGCTGCTCTCCGGGTACCCGCCACCGCCGATGAGAGCGTTCTTCACGACCCGGTCCGAGCCCAGCGCCAGCAGTGCCACGGTGGCGGTGGCGAACCACGGGGTGTACAGCCGGCGGGTCAACAGGTACATCAGCGTGAGGAAGAGCCCGTAGAGGATCAGGGGCGGGATGCGCAATGCCCACCAGGTCGTACCGAAGACCGCGATCCAGGGCGCAGCCAGGTACGCCTGGATGGCGCCGAGGTAGTGCTGCCCGTAGAAGAAGATGGGAAAGTCCTGGCCGGTAGCGATGTGCAGGGCCGCGAGGCCGGTGGTGCCCTCGTCGCTGTTCGCCGGTGGTACGTCGTTCGCCACGAGCACGATCCGGTAGCCGAGTCCCGCCGCACCTATGGCCAGGGCAACCCGGTCCGGTACCGGAATCCTCATGCCTGGTACACCACACCGTCGCCGATCAGGCCGTCCACATCGGACAGTCCCCACTCGGTGAGCACGTCCCAGGTGTGCTCGCCGGGTTGTGGCGGTGGCGTGGTGAGCCGGGCCGGGGTACCGGAGAACCGGGGTGCGGGCGCCGGTTGGCGGATCCCGTCGAGGTCGACGAAGACCTCCCGGGCGGCCAGGTGCGGCTGGTCCGGCGCCTCTCGGAGGCTGAGTACCGGTGCGACGCAGGCATCCGTGCCCTCGAACACCGCGAGCCACTCGTCCCTCGTCTTCGTGGCGACGCGATCCGCGATCAGCTTGCGCAGCCGCGGCCAGTCCGCGACGTCGTAGGGCCCGGGCACCTCGTCGGAGTCGAGGCCGCCGCCGAGCAGCGAGACGAACTCCGCGTAGAACCGCCGCTCCAGCGGCCCGATCGCGAGGTGCTTGCCGTCGGAAGTGGCGTACACGCCGTAGTGCGGCGCCGCCCCGTCGAGCAGGTTCGCCGCTCGCTCGTCCCGCCAGAGTCCACTGTGGAGCATCCCGTACACCTGGGTAGCCAGTAACGCCGCACCGTCCACAATGGCCGCGTCGACGACCTGCCCCTCGCCGGTCCGCGCGGCCCGCCAGACCGCCGCGAGCATGCCCATCGCGAGCAGCATGCCCCCGCCCCCGTAGTCGCCGAGCAGGTTCAGCGGCGGGACCGGGGCGGACTCGGTACCGATGGCGTGTAGAACCCCCGATGTGGCGAGGTAGGTCAGGTCGTGGCCGGCGGTGGCGGCCAGGGGGCCGTCCTGACCCCAGCCGGTCATGCGGCCGTACACCAGCCGCTGATTGACCGCGAAGCAGTCCTCGGGCCCGATGCGCAGACGCTCCGCGACGCCCGGCCGGAAGCCTTCGACGAGCGCGTCCGCGCGCGCGGCGAGGTCGCGCACCACCTCGGCGCCGCGCGGCTGTTTGAGGTCGACCGCGACGGACCGCTTGCCGCGGTTGAGCAGATCGATGCGTGGGTCCAGCGCCAGCGCGCCGGGCTGCGGCCGGTCCACCCGGATCACCTCGGCGCCGAGGTCGGCCAGCACCATCGCGGCAAAGGGCGCCGGGCCGATGCCGGCGATCTCGACGACGCGCAGGCCGGCCAGCGGCCCGGGGCGGAGGGCGGCAGGCACGGTCATGCCGGGCCGCCGGCGGGAGCGGCGGCATGGCATGACCACGAGGCTGGCACAGTCATGGTCTACAGACCGTACCTGCGCTCCGGCGGCGACGGGCGACGCCTACCCCCGTAGCATCGCCCGCCTAGACGCCGCCGGAACCCTGGTGGCTTCGCCCCCAACCGCCGTTGCCACCAACCCCCCCTGTGGGCTTTCACCGTATTGCGGATCGCCGGTGGGACTCAACCCGGTATCGATGTCTCGTGGCTCACACTGGTCCCGTGGAGGGACTGGACGCGGCGGCGTGGCAGGAGAGCTGGGATCGGCAGCAGGAGGCGTACCTGCCGGACCGGGAGGAGCGGTTCACCGCGATGTTCGACGCGGTCGAGGCGGTTGCCGACGGCCGGCCGCCGCGGATCCTCGACCTGGCCGGGGGTACGGGGTCGATCTCGTTGCGGGCGCTGTCCCGCTTCCCCGGCGCCGAGCTGACCACGCTGGACGTGGACCCGGTGCTGCTGGCGATCGCGCGGGTCTCGCTCGACGGTCGATCCACAGTGGTCAGTGCGGACCTGCGTACACCGGACTGGGTCGGGGCGCTGCCGCACCGGGACTACGACGCCGTGCTGACCGCTACGGCTCTGCACTGGCTGCCGGCCGAGCGCTTGTCCGCGTTGTACGACGAGGTCCGTGAACTGCTCCGGCCGGGTGGCGTGTTCGTCAACGCCGACCACATGCCGGACGACGGGTTGCCCGGCCTGAGCGAGCGGCTGATCGCGCGGGCATCTGCGCGCCGTGAGGCGCTATGGAAGGCCGGTGCGGTGCTGTCGTGGCGGGACTGGTGGCAGCACGTCGAGGCCGACCCGGTGCTCGGGCCGCTGGTCGCGGTGCGGAAGGAGTTGTTCGGCAACCCCGCGCATGGCGAGTGGAACCCGCCGGTGTCGTGGCAACTCGACGCTCTGCGAGCCGCAGGCTTCGTGGAAGTCGGGATTCTGTGGCGCGGTACCGCCGATGCCGCCGTCGTCGCGGTCCGCTAGGACGTACGGCCATGGAACCGGATCCGCTCACCGAACACGTCCGCGTCTGGCTCCAGTTCGGCCGCTGTCAGAACTGGGCAAAGACGTAGGGCAGCAAGCGGGGGAACAACGAACGCAGCTCACGACACGCGTCCGGCGGCACGTCACCGAGCCCGTA
>DASRII010000184.1:0-27937 GCA_035650075.1 Micromonosporaceae bacterium
GAGATCTCCGGGTAGCCGTCCGAGCGGGAGAGGGTGAGCTGACGTGTTCGCGCATCTGAACGGCACAGCGGAGCCGACACGGAAGGACCGGGTGCGGGCCGGCGTCGGCATGAGCGAGGCCGAGTCCGCCACCGAAGCCGGCCGGCAGGCGGCCGCCACCGCCGTGCGCGAGCTGGCCGGCGAGGAGCCGGCCATCGTGCTGGTGTTCGCCTCGGTCAGCTACGACCTACCGGCGCTGCTGGCCGGCGTGCGATCGGTGACCGGCGACACGCCGCTGGCCGGCGCGTCCAGCAGCGGCTACTTCGCCAACGGCGTCGTGCGGCCCCCCGGCGGCGGCGTCGCGGTGCTGGCGATGACCGCCGGACCGTACCGGTTCGGCGTCGGCTCGATCGCCACCGTTACCGGCGACCCGGTCGCGGCCGGTCGGGCGATGGCCCGCGGCGCCCGGGAGGCCGCCGGTCCGGAGCACTCGCCGCACGCGGCACTGATCGTGCTCGTGGACGGTTTGGCCGGGCACCAGCAGGCGCTGCTCAACGGCATCCACAAGGTGACCGGCGCCGCGGTACCGGTGGTCGGTGGCGCGGCCGGCGACGACCGGCGGCTGGAACGCACGTCGGTGTTCCACGACGACCGGATCCTCTCCGACGGCGGCGCGGTCGGCATCTGGGTCAGCTCGCCGTGGCCGCTCGCGGTGGTCGCCGAACACGGCTGGCAACCGGTGAGCCTGCCGCTCCTGGTGACCAAAGTGGACGGTCCCGTGGTACACGAGATCGCCGACCGGCGGGCCGTCGACGTGTTCCGGGAGCACTTCCGCGACGACGAGATCGACCAGGAGCTGGGTTGGGTCCGGGAGCGGCGGCCCGGCTACCACTCGGCGCACGCGTTCGGCCTCATCGAGCCGGACGGCAACCTGCTCATCCGAGGCGCATACCTCGACGACGACGGCGTCCTACGGACCTTCAGCCCGCTGCCGACGTACTCGCCGGTACAGATCGTCTCCTGCCAGGCCGACGACCTGCTCGCGGTGATCGACAGCGTCGTGTCGCGGACGCTGGCCGGCCGGGACGCCTCGGTGGTCCTGTCGTTCAGCTGCATGGCCCGGCTGGACATCCTGCGCGATCGCGGCCCGGAGGAGGCCACGCTGCTGCAGAAAGCGGCGGGCGACGTGCAGACGTTCGGCTTCTACACCTACGGGGAGTACGCCCGCACCACCAGCGTCTCGGGCTACCACAACGCGACGCTGGCCACCATCGCTCTATAAGGATCCACAGTGGATGAACCGGACGGTGGATCGGTTCTGCAGCAGCAGGTGGCGGCCGCTACGGCGGTCGCCCGGCACGCGTACCGCGACACCACCCGGCTGATCCGCCTGCTCACCGTGCTCGGCCAGCCCGCCTCCCCGGAGGAGCTGGTGGACCGGACGCTGACCGTGCTGTCCGAGGTCTTCTACGCCGACGTCACCTGTGTCGCGCACCTACTCGGCGGGCGCCTGGTGGTGACCGGATCCTGCGGTTTGGCCGAGGACGACCGCGCGTTCGAGGAAGGCTGGCCGGTCGGTGGCGCCGCGGCCGCTGCCATCGAGACCGGCCAGATCGTCACCCGGGGCGGCGGTGGCATCACCGCGGACGACGTACCCGGTTCAGTGCGCGACCTCGGCATCCGGTCGGCGGCCTGGGTACCGCTGTCCCGTGAGGCGCACACCAGCAACCTGCTCATGCTGTTCCGCAGTACCGAGGAGGTGTTCACGCCGTCGGACGCGCAGATCATCTCGTCGGCGGCCGCGCGGCTGCGGCTGGCGGTGGAGGAGCGCGAGCGCAGCCAGGTCATCGAGCGGCTGGCCCGGTACGGCCACCTGCTCGCCCGGCACCTGGACGTCGAGCCGCTGCTGGACGAGGCGGCCGGGCTGCTGACCCAGCTCACCGGCGCCGATCAGGCGTGGGTGGTCAGCCTCGACGGCGACCAGGCGCGGTTGCGGGCACACCGCGGGCTGGCCGCGGACGCGGTGGCCAGCTGGCCGCGCCCGGTCGAGATGGTCACCGAGCGGGACGCGGCCGTGCAGATACGCCAGTGCGGGCAGGGCCGGCCCGGTATCGTCCTGCGGGTCCCCGTCACCCGCGACGACGAGGCGGTCGCCCTGCTGTTCGCCGCGCGCGACCGGGCGCGGCCGTTCGCCAAGGACTCGCTGGAGATCACGACGATCTTCGCGAACTACCTCGCGGTCGCGATGGCCAATGCCGACCTGTACCGGGCACTGCGGTTGCGCGCCACCCACGACCCGCTGACCGGGCTGGCCAACCGGGTGCTCGCCGCCCAGCGGCTCGACGAGGAGCTGGCCCGGGCCGATGGAACCCTGGTCGGTCTGCTGTTCTGCGACCTCGACCGGTTCAAGGCGATCAACGACCGGCTGGGTCACGAGGCCGGCGACGAACTGCTGCAGCAGGTGGCGGTACGGCTGCGGCACAGCGTGCGCCCGACCGACCTGCTGGCCCGCTTCGGCGGCGACGAGTTCGTCGTCGTCGTGGACGGGGTACGCGAGCTGTCCGAGGTCGCCGAGATCGGCCGCCGGGTGTCCCGCGGGCTGGACGAAACCTTCGCCGTACGCGGCGAGCAGGTGCAGGTCTCGGCCAGCATCGGCGGCGTGCTCGGCGTCCGGGGCCATACCACCGCCATGGCGATGCTGCGGGACGCCGACGCGGCGATGTACGCGGCCAAGGAGAAGGGACTCGGCCAGGTCGAGGTGTTCGACGAGGCGGCATCGCACCGTTCGCTGGACCGGCTCGACCTGCGCTCGGAGCTGCTGCACGCGCTCGACCGCAACCAGCTGCGCGTGCACTACCAGCCGATCGTGGCCCTGGACACCGGGCAGGTGCTGGCATTCGAGGCGCTGCTGCGCTGGACGCATCCCCGGCACGGCGCGGTCCCGCCCGACGTGTTCATCCCGCTGGCCGAGGAGACCGGCGCGATCGTGCCGATCGGCAGCTGGGTCCTCGACCAGGCGTGCCGGCAACTGGCGGTCTGGCAGAGCAGCCCGGGCGGGTGCGGGATCGCGGTGAGCGTGAACCTGTCCGCGGCTCAGCTCCACCCGCCGGATGCGGCGGCCCACGCGCTCGCGGTTATCCGCGGCGCCGGCGTGGACCCGAGCGACGTCTGGCTCGAGGTCACCGAGCACAGCTACCTGCACCACGACGCGTCGGAGTACACCGGCCTGCTGCGCGGTGCGGGTGTCCACTTCGCGCTCGACGACTTCGGTACGGCGTACTCGAATCTCAACCACCTCAAGCAGTTCCCCGTCGAGATCCTCAAGATCGACCGCTCGTTCGTCAGCGGCGTGGCCGGCGCCTACCTCGATCCGAGCATCGTGCGCGCGATCCTCGCGATCGCCGACTCGCTCGGGCTCGCCGTCGTCGCCGAGGGCATCGAGACCGAGGAACAGCAGAAGGCACTGCTGGCGCTCGGCTGCCAACTCGGCCAGGGCAACCTGCTCTCGCCGCCCATGCCGCCCGACGAGGCGACCCGCCTGCTCGAGACCGCTCCCGGCGCCGCGCCGGTGAAGCTCAGCCGCGCCTAGCCACGCGCTCCCCGTCAGGTGCGGGCGGCGCGGCGCGGCCAACCCGCACCGGCCGCGAGCCGCCTGCTCGAGGTAGTACGGGCCGGCGATGCAGTTGCCCATGTAACTCGACCACTCGGCGAGCATGTGTGGACTGCGGGCCAGTTCGAGACGCACCCGCGTGCCGGGTACCAGGCCACCGTCCACAGTGGCCAGTGGACCCGGTACCGGGAAGGTGCCGGTGAGCGCCTCGGCGAGCAGGCCGGCGAGCAGCTCGGTCCAGTCACGGCACGGTCTGGGCGGCTCACCGCCGAGGGACACCAGCTGGGCCGCGCCCGCCATCGCGAGCGGGATCGAGTCGGGTACCGGTACCAGCGGCACCGGCTCGGGCGGCGACGGGTCGACGTCGAACCGGGGGTCGAACGCGTCGACGAACCCTTCGTCGCCGACGAACGCGCGATGCTCGAAGGCTTCCTCGACTGGAACCGCCGGACGTTGCTCGTCAAGTGCGAAGGCCTGACCGGTGACCAGCTCGCCCAGCAAGCGGTACCACCGTCCACATTGTCCTTGCTCGGGCTGGTGCGGCACGTGACCGACGTGGAACGCACCTGGTTCCGCTTCCGGTTCGGTGGCGAGCGGGTCGAACCCGTCCACGGCCCACCGGACGTTGCGTTCGGCGAGGTGGACCCGGCCCATGCCGAGCAGGACATCACGCTGCTCGTGGCCGAGTGGGACGCGGCCCGGCGCGCCGTGGCCGGCCTTGCTCTGGACCACATCTTCGTCAGTCCGCGGTGGGGCGAGCTGTCGCTGCGGTGGGCGTACCACCACATGAACGGGGAGTACTGCCGCCACAACGGGCATGCCGACCTGCTCCGCCAGCGCATCGACGGGACCACCGGAACCTGAGCCCGACCTCGCGACTCCTTCGAGCGTGCGATGGGTCGTACCGCTCACGGTGGCACTGGCCGCCGGATGCACCGCGCCCCCACCATCGCCGCCTCCCGCGTCCAGCCCATCGGCGAGCCCGCTGCCGGCAACCGCGGACGTGCCGCCGGATCCGGAGACCGGGTACGTCGTGCCACAGGTCTTGTTCCGCCCCCTGCGACCGCCGCGGGTACCGGCCGGCACGTGTCCGACCGAGAGGCCGCGGACGGTGCACCCGGATTTCGGCCTGGCCAGCGGGCCGGGTCCGGTGTACCCGGTCGGGCTGCGGAACGGCGTACTGACCCTGAGCAACGGACCGGAGTTCGGTGGTGCCTACGGCGGAGCGAAGGTGCTCTGGGTGGCGGACGCGTCGTACGCCGGACCCGTCCTGATCCGTGGCGGCCAGCTCGACGGCACGAACCCGGTGCGGTTCTGGCGTGGACCGAACCCCGCCCCGCACATGCAGCTGCCTGCGCGCGACGCGGACAACCGTTGGCGCGACTGGCCGTCGTACACCCGGGTCCGCGCCACGGGCTGCTACTTCTGGCAGGTGGACGGCCTCGACGTCAGCTACCCGGTCGTGTTCGAGGTGCGACGCGAGTAGGTCTAGATCGGCAGCGACACCGACACCGACGGCAGCGGGAGCGGTGGGAGCGGCAACGAAGGCAGTGGCAGCGACGGTACCGGCAGCCCCGGTCCCCCACCACCCCCGGGTCCTCCGGAGCCACCCGGCCCACCGCCACCTCCGGGTGCCCCGCCCCCGCCAGGTAGCGACGACGACGGTCCCGGCGACGGTCCCGGAGTCAGGGAAGGCAACGTCGACAGCGGCAGCAGCCGCCGGATCGCCTCGACCTCGTCGCGCAGCCGTTGCGCCACCGTGGGATCGGTGATCCGTCCAATCTGGACGGTAGCCACGTCGAGGAGCCGCGACGCCTCGGGGTAGTCCGCGGACGCCACCGCCGACCGGGCGTCCGCGATGGCCCGCTCCGCTTCCTGTTGCGCGGCACGCGAGTCGGCGCGGTCGGTGTACAAGAGTCTGGTTATCGCCCACAGTGGACTGTCAGGCCCCGCGCCGCCGGCGGCGATCGTGAGCCCACCCAGGAGCCCGACCACGACGGCGGCCGCGGCGAGCGCGGCGCGCAGCCAGCGACGGCGCCGCGGCCGGGAGATGCCGACGACCGGCGGTATGGCGGGCCGGACGGTGGTATCGGTGTCGGTCAGGTCGGCGCGCCACGCGGCGAGCAGCATCGCGACGTCGTCGCCGGCCGGCGGCGGGTCGCCCCGGCCCAGCGCCTCGAACAGGGCCTCGTCCTGCGCCAGTACGGTCATGTCCATCGGCTCGGTCATGCGGCCACCTCGTCGAACCGGCTTCCGGCCAGCGCCCGCAACCGGGCCAGCGCCCGGGATTGCGCCACCCGCACGGCTGCCGCGGACATGCCGAGCACCCCACCGACCTCCTCGGCGGACAGGCCGACAGCGACCCGCAGCACCACGATCTCGCGGTGGGTGTCGGACAGGTGCCCGAGCAGCGATGCGAGGCGACGGGCCAGATCGGACGCGACGGCCTGCTGTTCGGGGCCGGGCGCGGGATCGGGCCGGTCGTGTTCGGTGTCCAGGAGCGCGTTCGTCGGACGGCGCAGCGCGGCCCGCTGCGCGTCGGCGACCTTGTGCGCCGCGATGCCGAAGACGAACGCGGAGAACGGGCGGCCCTGGTCCCGGAAGCGGGGCAGGGCGCTCAGGATCGCGATGCACACCTCCTGCGCGACGTCGTCGGCGGTCGCGAACGCCCCGGTGATGCGGCCCAGGCGGGCGCGGCAGTACCGGACCACACCGGGACGTACCAGGGCAAGCAGGGCCGCGACGGCGTCGGGGTCGTTGCGCCCCGCGCGCTCGACGAGTTCGGCCTCTGCGGAAGACATCGTCCGCACCGTAACCGGCGGATGACGATCTGGCTACTCAGGGCGTGTTACACCTCGGCCTCGCCGAGCGATGACTATGGCAACAACGTGACCGGGGAAGGAACCGCGTTGGGTGTCGAGATACGCGTCGATGGGCTGACGAAGTCCTTCGGCCGGCAGTCGGTATGGGCCGACGTGAGCCTCGTGCTGCCGGCCGGCGAGATCTCGGTGCTGCTCGGGCCGTCGGGCACTGGCAAGTCCGTCTTCCTCAAGGCGCTCGTCGGGCTCGTGCGGCCCGACCGCGGTTCCGTCTGGATCGAAGGCCGGGATGTGCCGCGACTGTCCGAACGCGACCTGTACGAGGTGCGCAAGCTCTTCGGGGTGCTGTTCCAGGACGGCGCCCTGTTCGGCTCGATGAACATCTACGACAACGTGGCGTTCCCGCTGCGCGAGCACACCCGCAAGCGCGAGTCCGAGATTCGGCAGATCGTTACCGACAAGCTCGCGATGGTCGGGCTCGTCGGCGCGGAGAACAAGCTGCCCGGACAGTTGTCCGGCGGCATGCGCAAGCGGGCCGGGTTGGCGCGGGCGCTGGTCGGAAACCCGGAAATCATCCTCTTCGACGAGCCGGACTCCGGGCTGGACCCGGTCCGCACCGCGTACCTCAACCAGCTCATCGTGGACCTCAACCAGCAGACCGACGCGACGTTCCTCATCGTCACGCACGACATCAACACCGCGCGGACCGTGCCGGACAACATCGGCCTGCTCTACCGCGGTCATCTGGCGATGTTCGGGCCGCGGGAGATGCTGCTGTCGAGTACCGAGCCGGCCGTCCGCCAGTTCCTCACCGCGGCGCGGGTCGGTCCGATCGGTATGACGGAAGAGAAGGATGCCACCGAGCTGGCGGCCGAGACCGACGCCGTCCCGTTGCCTCTTCCGCCTATACAGGCTCAGCTGGCGCCGTCCAACGGACTTCCCCGGCGGGCCGAGCGCCCCCTGGGCGCCTGGTGCGCGGCGCATGGTGTGACGCCTCCGCCGGGCTCCTTTCCCGGCTGGCCCGCTCTGCAGGTGGTCCGATGAGGACGATCGGACGTTTCATCGCCTTCTGCCTCGACACCGCTCGCGCGGCGGTACGCCGGCCGTTCCAGTTCAAGGAGTTCGTCCAGCAGGCGTGGTTCGTCAGTTCGGTGTCGATCCTGCCGGCCGCGTTGGTGTCGATCCCGTTCGGCGCGGTGATCGCGCTGCAGCTCGGTTCGCTGGTACGTCAGCTCGGCGCGCAGTCGTTCACCGGAGCCGCGTCGGTGCTGGCGGTCGTTCGCGAAGCCGGCCCGATCGTCACCGCGCTCGTCATCGCCGGCGCGGGCGGATCGGCCATCTGCGCGGACCTCGGCGCCCGGAAGATCCGCGAGGAGCTGGACGCGATGGAGGTGCTCGGCGTCGACCCGATCCAGCGGCTCGTCGTACCGCGGGTGCTCGCCACGATGCTGGTCGCCGTCTTGCTCAACGGCGTGGTGAGCGTCGTCGGCGTGGCCGGTGGCTACTTCTTCAACGTGGTCCTGCAAGGCGGCACGCCGGGCGCGTACCTCGCCAGCTTCCAGGCCCTCGGCCAGCTGCCCGACCTGATCGCGGGCGAGATCAAGGCGCTGGTGTTCGGCGCGGTCGCGGCCCTCGTCGCCGCCTACTTCGGCATGAACGCTCGCGGCGGGCCGAAGGGCGTCGGCCAGGCCGTCAACACGAGCGTGGTGGTGACGTTCATGCTGCTGTTCGCGCTGAACTTCGTCATCACCGCGATCTACTTCCAGGTCGTACCGCAGAAGGGGTCATGATGCTACGGACCCTGGACCTGCTGGGCGATCAGCTCGCCTTCTACGGCCGTGCGGTGGGCTCGACGCCGACCGCCCTGCGCCGCTTTCGACGAGAGGTCGTCAGGCTGCTCGCCGAGGTGAGCTTCGGCCGCGGTGCGCTGGCCGTCGCGGGCGGCACGGTAGGGGTCATCTGCTTCCTGACCTTCTTCACCGGTACCGAGGTCGGGCTGCAGGGCTACCAGGCGCTCAACCAGATCGGCAGCAGCGCGTTCACGGGGTTCGTGTCGGCGTACTTCAACACCCGGGAGATCTCGCCACTCGTCGCGGCGCTCGCCCTGTCCGCCACGGTCGGCTGCGGCTTCACCGCGCAGCTCGGCGCGATGCGCATCTCCGAGGAGGTCGACGCGCTGGAGGTGATGGCGGTCCCGCCGCTGCCGTACCTCGTCACCACCCGCATGATCGCCGGCCTCGTCGCGGTGATCCCGCTGTACGTCGTCGGGCTGCTCTCCAGCTACCTCGCGACCCGCACGATCGCCACGGTCTACTTCGGACAGTCGACCGGCACGTACGACTACTACTTCCACCTGTTCCTGCCGCCACAGGACGTGCTCTGGTCGTTCGGAAAGGTGATCGTGTTCAGCGTCGTCGTCGTGCTCATCCACTGCTACTACGGCTACACGGCCAGCGGCGGTCCGGCCGGGGTGGGCGTGGCGGTCGGTCGGGCGGTGCGGGCGTCGATCGTCGCCGTGAACATCATCGACTTCTTCCTCTCGCTGGCGATCTGGGGCGCCACGACGACCGTGCGGATAGCCGGATGAAACGAGTCCTCGGTCTGGCGTTCGTCATCCTGCTCGCGGGGCTGGTGACGCTCTCGGTGCTGGCCTACCGCAAGGCCTTCACGCCGGCGACGTGGGTGACGCTGCGCGCGGACCACACCGGGATGCAGCTCAATCCAGGCGCGGAGGTGAAGCTGCGCGGCGTCGTCGTGGGCGAGGTCCGCGAGATAGCTTCCGACGGTACCGGTGCCCGCCTGCGCCTGGCGCTCGATCCGGCGTCGACGGCCCAGATCCCCGGCAACGTCAGCGCGCGGCTGCTGCCGAAGACCCTGTTCGGCGAGCGGTACGTGGCGCTGGTACCCGGCCCCGACCCCGCACCGTCCATTCGCGACGGTGCGGTCATCCCGCAGGATCGCACCGAGTCCGCAATCGAGCTGGAACGGGTACTCGATGGTGCACTGCCACTGCTGCAGGCGATCCAGCCGGACAAGCTCGCCGCGACTCTCGGCGCACTGGCGTACGCCGTCGAGGGTCGCGGCGAGCGGCTCGGTGGCGACATCCAGGCTCTCGACAAACTGCTGGCGCAGTTGAACGCGCGGATGCCGGCGATCGCGGAGGATGTCCGGCTGCTCGCCGACACGCTCGCGGTGTACGACGGTGCCGCCGAGGACCTGCTGGCGATCCTGCGCGACGCGACGGTCACGGCGACCACGATCGCCGACCAGCGTTCGGAGTTGGCGGCGTTCCTCACCGAGACGACCACGTTCGCTGGATCCACAGTGGACTTTCTCGACCGGCACGGCGACCAGATCATCCAGCTGGGCCGGGTGGGCCGGCCGGTGCTCGAACTGCTCGCCGTCTACAGCCCGGAGTACCCGTGTCTGCTGGCCGGGGTCGTCGCGCTGCAGCCGCAGGCCGAGGAGGTCTTCGCCACCGGCCGCATGCACGTCACGCTCGAACTGACCCGGGACAGCGGCAAGTACGTGGCCGGCCGCGACGATCCCGTCTACGCCGCCCGCAATGGACCGAACTGCCGCGGCCTGCCGGGCCCAGCGGTACCGGCGCACGGCGTCGAGCTGGCCGACGGCTACGGCGGTGGTGCGTCGATGGGCCGGGCCGGCACGCTCGAGGAGCAGGCCGTCGTCGCCCCCCTGATCGCCGCGGCGTCGGGCACCCCAGTCCGCGATGTGCCCGACGTCGCGGTCCTCCTCTGGGGACCACTCATGCGCGGGACGGTGGTGAACACGACGTGATCCGTCCCTTGTGGAAGCTGCTCGTGTTCGCGGCGGTGACGGTCGTGCTGACCGGCGTGCTGGCGCAGACGCTGGGCTCGTGTTCCCTCACCGACGCCGGCCAGACCTTCCGGGCCAGGTTCACCGATGTAACCGGCCTGCTGCCCGGCGACGACGTGCGCATCGCCGGAGTGCGGGTGGGCCGGGTCACGCGGGTCGGCCTCGCCGGTACCGTCGCCGAGGTCTCGTTCACAGTGGACGGTGCGGTGCCGTTGCCCGCCAGCGTGCGGGCGCGGATCCGGTACCGCAACCTGGTCGGGCAGCGGTACCTGGCGCTCGCCGAAGGACCCAGCGGCAGCGGGCGGCTGGCTCCCGGCGGGCTGATCCCACTCACCCAGACCGCGCCCGCGCTCGACCTGACCGTGCTGTTCAACGGGTTCCGGCCGCTGTTCGTCGGGCTCACGCCGGCCGACGTGAACCAGCTGGCCTACGAGATCGTCCAGGTGCTGCAGGGCGAGAGCGGTACCGTGGCCAGCCTGCTGAACCGGACCGCGTCCCTGACCACCACGCTCGCCGACTCCGACGCCGCGATCGGCCGGGTCATCTCGAACCTGAACGCGGTACTCGCCACGCTGGCCGAGCGCGACGCGGCACTCGACGAGACGATCCTGCGGCTGCAGCAGTTCGTCTCCGGCCTCGCCGCCGACCGGGTCGCGATCGTCGACGCGGTCGGCTCGATCGGGGACCTGGCGACCGCGACCGGGTCGCTGCTCCGCGACTCCCGGCCGGATCTGGCGCAGGACGTGACGCTGCTGAACAAGCTCGCCGGCACGCTCAACGACAACACCGCGGTCATCGAGGACACCCTGCGCCGCCTGCCGGGGCGGTACGCCGCACTTACCCGTACCGCCTCGAACGGTTCCTGGTTCAACTTCTTCCTGTGCGACTTCGACGGCCGGGTCGGTGTCGGTACCGCCACAACGACGACGCCGACGTTCCAGTCCGTGGCGGGGCGGTGCTGATGAAACCCTTCCGCGAGCGGAATCCGGCGGCCGTCGGCGCGATCGGCCTGTGCGCGCTGGCGGTCCTCGGACTGATCGCGTTCAACCTGCCCTCGCTCGGTCGTGGCGCCAGCTATCGGGCGGCCTTCCGCGACGCCAGCGGGCTGGTCGCGGGCAACGAGGTACGGGTCGCCGGCGTGAAGGTCGGCACGGTCACCGAGGTGGCACTGGCGCGCGGACCCGCGGGCGCGTACGTCCGGGTCGGGTTCTCCGTTCGCGATGTGGTGCTGGGCAACGAGACCTCGGCCACCATCCGCATCAAGACCCTGCTGGGGCAGAAGTACCTGGCGCTGTCGCCCGCCGGCGATGGCTCACTGGCCGAGGACGCCGAGATCCCGCTGGACCGCACGGCGTCCCCGTTGGACGTCATCCAGGCCGTCACCGGACTCGCCGACACCGTACGGCAGATCGACGTGCGCCAGCTCGCCGACGCGTTCAGCGTGCTGTCGGCTACGTTCGCGGACACCCCGGACAGCGTGCGGGCTTCGTTGACCGGGCTGACCCGACTGTCGGCGAGCATCGCCTCGCGCGACGCCGAACTGCGGGAACTGCTCGCGCATGCCCGCACAGTCACCGCGGTACTGGCCCAGCGCGACGAGGAGTTCCGCCGCCTCGTCACCGACGGCAGCCTGTTGCTGGCCGAGGTACAGCGCCGCCGCGACGCGATCCACACGCTGCTCGTCTCGACCGACCAGCTCGCCACGCAGATCTCCGGGCTCGTGGCGGACAACCGGGATCGGCTGGCGCCCGCGCTGCGCGAGCTGCGTGCCGTCGTCGGCACGTTGCAACGCAACCGGTCGCGGCTGGAACAGTCGCTGGCGAACATGGCGCCGTTCATCACCGCGTTTACCAACGTAATCGGCAACGGTCGATGGTTCGACTCGTGGGTGGACGGGCTGCTGCAGCCGTACGTCCCGGGGGGTCGGCCGTGACCCGCCGCCGGCTGGCCATCCTCCTGGTCGCGGCACTCGTCGGTGTCGTGGCGACAATCGCGTGGCCGACGCGACAGCCCACCCACTGGATCGTGGCCCACTTCACCCGTGTCGTCGGCGTGCACCCCGGCTCCGACGTCCGCGTGCTCGGCGTGCGCATCGGCGAGGTCGTCGCCGTCGTTCCGGAGGGTCGCACGGTCCGGATGGAGCTGCGCTACGCCGCGAAGTACCCGATCCCCGCCGACGCCTCGGCCGTCATCGTGCCACCGAGCGTCGTCAGCGACCGCTACGTCCAACTGACGCCCGCCTGGGTCAGCGGTCCCACCCTCCCCGACGGGGCGGAGCTGCCCGTGGCCCGTACCGTCGTCCCGCTCGAGCTCGACGACATCTACCGCTCGCTCGACGAACTGAACACCGCGCTCGGCCCGACCGGCGCCAACGCCGACGGCGCCCTGAGCGATCTGGTCGCCACCGCCCGGCGCAACCTCGAAGGCAACGGCCAGGCGCTGCACGATACGCTCGACGGCCTGTCCAGCGCACTGTCCACAGTGGCCGACGGCCGCGACGACCTGTTCGGCACCGTGGCGAACCTGCAACAGTTCACCTCCGCGTTGGCGCGCAGCGACGCCGCGGTGCGCGAGTTCAACCAGCAACTGGCCGCCGTCGGCGAGCAGCTCGCCGCCGAGCGCGACCAGTTGGCCGCCGCGCTGCGCAACCTCGCGACCGCACTCGCGGACATCACCACGTTCGTCCGGGACAACCGGGCGGCCCTCGCCGACAACGTCGCGGCGCTGGCCGACATCACCGGAGTACTGGTACGCCAGCAGCGCGCTCTCATCGACGTCCTCGATGTGGCACCGCTGGCCCTGTCGAACCTGAACCTCGCGTACAACCCGCGCTCCGGCACCATCGACACCCGGGACAACGCGCTGGGACCGTACGACCCGGCGAGCTACACCTGCTCGCTGCTCGTCGGCGTGCTGCCCGTTGCCCAGGTGCCGAAGGAGTGCGCGGATCTGGCCCGGCTGCTCGCGGCCAAGGGTCTACCGCTCACCGACGAACTTCGCAGGCTGGTCGGACTGCCGCCCGGCGGCCTCTCCCCGGGGCAGCTCGGCTCTCTCCCGGTGGTGCCTGTGCTGCCGGGGCTGCCGGGCGGCCCCGACCAGTCGAACCGCGATCTGACGCTGGGCGGGATCCTGCGAGGTTCACCATGAAGCGCCTCTTGGTATTGCTGGCCGGTGCTGCTCTCCTCGGCGGCTGCACCGCCGTGCCGGGGCTCCCCAGTGGACGGTCGTACCAGGTGGTCGTCGAGTTCGCCGACGTGCTCGACCTCGTACCGCTGTCCGCGGTCAAGGTCGACGACGTGACGGTCGGCAGCGTGGAGGAGATCTGGCTGTCCGGCTGGACGGCGCGGGTGCGCATCCGGGTGGCGGACAGCGTACGGCTGCCGGACAACGCCACCGCCGCGGTACGCCAGACGAGCCTGCTCGGGGAGAAGTTCGTCTCGCTCGCCGCACCGGTCGGCGAGCCACCGCGCGGACAACTGTCCGATGGGGACGTCATTCCAGTGTCGCGCACCCGCCGCAGCGCGGAGGTCGAGGAGGTGCTCGCGGCCCTCGGCATGGTGCTCAGCGGCGGCGGGCTGGGCCAGCTGCGGACCATCAACCACGAACTGGGCACCGCGTTGCAGGGCCGGGAGGCCGACGCCAAGGCGGCGCTGCGACAGCTCGACGCGTTCATCGGTGGGCTCGACGCGCAGAAGGTTCAGATCGTCCGGGCGATCGACGCGCTCGACCGGCTCTCCGCGCGGCTGTCCGCGCAGCGGGCCACGGTCGGCGCGGCCGTCGACGCTCTCGCGCCGGGCCTGCGTACGCTCGCCGAGCAGCGCGAACAACTCACCAAGGCACTGACCGCACTGGGCGAACTCGGTACCGTCGGCACCCGCGTCATCGGCACCAGCCGCGAGGACACGGTGGCCAGCATCCGCGCGCTGCGACCGATCCTCGACCAGCTCAGCCGCGCCGGCGACGACCTGCCCAAGGCGCTGGACTTCATGCTGACCTTCCCGTTCCCGCCGAACATCACCGGTGCGATCGTCGGCAACCACGTGAACCTGCACGCCACGCTCGACGTCGACGTCGCGTCGATACTGGCGAACCTGCTCGCCGCCGCACCGCCGGCGACGACCCCGCCGACGGTACCCGGCATGCCTGGTGTCCCGGCTCTCCCCGGCTTGCCGTCCCTCCCGGGGTTGCCGAGCCTCCCGCCGCTGCCGATACCGACGGTCCTGCCGACCGTCCTGCCAACCGCGTTGCCGAGCCTGCCGGTGCCCAGCCTCCCCCCGCTCCCCCTCGACCAGGGACTGCCCATTGTGGAGGGTCAGGCGCCGCTCGGGGCCGCGGAGGGCACGTTCGGCGGCATCGACGAGGTGCTGAGCGGAGGGCTGCGCAAATGATCAGCCGGACGGTACGCCTCCAGGTGCTCGCGTTCCTCGTCGTGAGCGTGCTCGGCATCGCCTACGTCGGCCTGCGTTACGTGGGGGTCGGCAACGGCGGCTACCTCGTGCACGCCGACTTCGCCACGACCGGAGGCATCTTCCCCAACGCGTCGGTGACCTACCGCGGGGTGCCGGTCGGCCGGGTCGCCGGAATCGCCCTGCACGGCGACGGCGTACGCGTCGACCTCCGCCTCGACCGCGGAGTGCGCGTGCCCGCCGATCTGACCGCCGTCGTGTCGCAGCGCTCGGCGGTCGGCGAGCAGTACGTCGACCTGCGACCGAACACCGATGCCGCCCCGTACCTGCGGCCCGGTGACACGATCCCGCGCAACCGCACCGGTACCCCACTGCCGGTGGAGACGTTGCTGATCCACCTCGACGCGCTCGTGCGGTCGATCGGCGTCGACGATCTCACGATCGTCATCGACGAGCTGGGCACGGCGTTCGAGGGCAACGAGACCGCGCTGCGCCGGCTGCTCGACTCGGGTAGCGCCCTGCTCGCCGAGGCGAACCGCCACCTGCCCGAGACGCTCGCCCTGATCGACGACGGCCGTACCGTGCTGTCCACTCAGGTCGCCTCCGCCGACGCGATCCGCCGCTGGGCCGCGGCCGTGGCCGACCTGGCGGCCACCGTCCGCGCCGCCGACCCGGACCTGCGCCGGCTGCTCGCGCAAGGCCCGCCCGCGGTACGGGAGGTCGCGGCGCTGCTGCGCGATCTGGAACCCGCCATCGGCACGCTGCTCGGCAACCTCGTCACCACGGGCGGGATCGCGGTACGCCGGCTGGCCGGCATCGAACAGATTCTCGTGACGTACCCGGTCGTCGTCGCCGGTGGCTTCACGGTCGCGCCCGGCGACGGCACGGCACACCTCGGCCTGGTGGTCAATGTAGACGATCCACCGGCGTGCAACTACACGCGAAGTGGCGAGCAACGCCGCTGTACCGCCGCCGAACGGGCGAGCGGCTCGGGAGTCCGCGGCGCCCAGGCCGCTCCCCGGCCGGGCGGAGACCCGGTTGTCGTCGATTCCGACGACCAGCCGGTGTGGTTCGGCACCACGGGCGGGCAGGCCGCGCTGGCCGGAGACCAGTCCTGGAAGCAGTTGCTGCTCGCCGGGTTGGCGCCATGAGTGAGGAGGGCGACGATGCCCGTACGTGACATAACGCGGCTACGCATCGTGCGGCTGCCATCCCCCGCGACAGACGACGAGGCCTCCGCGGAGGCCGTCCGACGGCGGCGTTGGCCGGTGCTGGCACTGGGGTTGCTGCTCGTGGCCGCCATGGCCGCCGCCGTGGTGACCGGCCTGCGCTGGTACGACCACCGCACGCTCGACGCCGCCCGGGACGGCGCGCTGGCCGCCGCCAGACAGACCACAGTGGACTTCGTCTCGATCAGCGCGTCCACAGTGGACCGCGACCTGCAGCGCATCGCGGCCGCGGCCACCGGAGAGTTCAAGGACGAGTTCACGCGCGGCATGCCGCAGGTGCGTACCGCGGTCGTCGAGAACAACGTGGACTCCCGTGGCACGGTGCTCCGGGCGGCCGTCGTCTCGTTCGACCGCGACTCGGCGGTCGTCCTGGTGGCGGTGGACGCCACGGTCAAGAACAGCCGGGCACCCGAGGGGCGGCTGTCCCACTACCGGATCCAGCTCGACCTGACCCTGGAGTCCGGCCGGTGGCTGGTGTCCCGCTTGCAGTTCGTCGGCTGAGGAGGCTCACATGCGTACCCGAATCGTCGTGCTCGCGGTGGCCACCGTCCTGTGCGGCGCGCTGGCCGGTGCCGCCTGGTACGACACCGACCGCGCCGACCGGCGAACCGCGGCCGGCAACGAGGCGCTCAACGCGGCGACAGCGGCCACCGCGGCCCTGTTCTCGTACGACTACCGCAGCTTCGACGCCAGCGTCGCCAACGGAAAGCAGTTCGCCACCGGCCCGTTCGCCCAGGAGTACGCGGAGACGACCGCGAGCCTGCGTGAATCGGTACGCAAGGAGCAGGCCGTCGTCCGCGCGGAGGTCTCCGCCGCCGGAGTCGTGACCGCCGCACCCGACCGGGTGGAAATCCTGCTCTACGTCAACCAGTACCGGCGCAACCTCAACATCACCGGTGAGAAGGTCGACCAGAACCGGGTGGTGCTCACGCTCGTACCGGTCGACGGCACCTGGAAGGTAGTCGCCGCCACCGCCATCTGAGGTGCACTACAGTCGGACGGCGTGGTCGTACTCCTGCTCGCAGACGTGCCACATCTCGTGGACGCGGTCGGCGACATGCGTTGGCGGGAGTGGGGCGACGAAGCCGGCCGGGAGGACCTCTCGTTCTGGGTACGGGTGACGCGGCAGGAAGCCGGCCGAGAAGAGCTGCCGGTCACGTTCATAGCCGTCGACCCGGAGGGCAACGCGCTCGGCGCGGTGGGTCTCGGCGAGTACGACATCCCCGAGCGCCGCGACCGTAGCCCGTGGGTGCTGGGCATGATCGTCGTGCCCGAGCAGCGTGGCCGAGGAGTCGGGCGTCACCTGCTGGAGGCGCTGGAGGCGTTCGCCGACGGACGCGGGTACCGGACGATCTGGGTGGCCACCGGCCCACGCGCCGTCGGGTTCTACGAGCGCTGCGGCTGGCGGAGCACCGAGCAGTTGACTACCACGGAGGGCGAATCCCCGGTGCTGGCCAGAGAACTACGTTGACCTCATCAGCTCGTCGAGCTCGTCGACCCACCGCTGAGCCACCCGTTTGCGGTGCGCCCCCAGCGCGGTCACAGTCACCGACCGCACGTCCCCGTCCTCCTCTTCGCCACGCGCCGGTACGACGTAGTCGATCGTCGGGTTGTACACCGTCCCGCCACGGCTGAGCCGCGGTACGACCCGTGCCCGGCGCAGTACCGCCCACGGCAGGCGCTTGGTGTAGAACAGCTCCCGCACGACAAGCCCGTCCGGCGTCACGATCACCCCGACCGTCCACACCCGCACCGCGCCGACGACGAAGACGAGGGCCACGAAAACGGTACCGACGAGCACGTCACCGGCGATGCCGACTCCTGCGCAGACCGCGGCCACCACGAGGAGCACTACCGCGGCGACCGCGTTCCAGCCACGGGACCGCAAGACGCGACGTTCGACGACCATCGGAGCACGATACCCGGACGTCTGAATTCGGTCGAGCGCGACGCCTTTGGGTAATCGAATACTAACACCGACCCTGAACCAATCAGCCTATCGTGTGACACGCATCCGCGTGAACAGTTCTTCGAGGTGGTTGACCAAAGATCTATTAGTACGACGATAGGAGCATTCGCGGAGTTTGTAGCGCCCGAGGAGTCAGCATGAGTACGAGCGATCCCGGCCCAGCGGTCCCGCAGCCGAAGAAGCGACGCTGGCCTATCATCCTCGCATTGATGGGCGGTGTCCTCGCATTGTGCTGCGTTGGCGGAATCATTGCCATGATCGTATCCAACAGTGGAAGTAGCAGCGCGACCGATACGACGAATGTCGACAGTCCTGCCGACGGCACCGTAGGTTCACCCGTTCGTGACGGCAAGTTCGAGTTCGTAGTCAAGAAAGTCGAGTGCGGCAAACGGTCCGTGGGCACCGGCTCCCTTCGCGAAACGGCGCAGGGGCAATATTGCTTGGTTAGCTTGTCGGTAAAGAACATCGGAAAGGAACCGCAGACGCTATCGGACAGCAATCAGAAGGCATTCGCACCTGACGGCGTCGAATACGGTACCGACAGTGTCGCAAGTCTCTATGCCAACGGCGATAACAACGTCTGGCTGAACGAGATCAACCCGGGCAACCAGGTAACGGGTATTTTAGTCTTCGACATTCCGTCCAACGCACGAATCGCACGCCTCGAGCTGCATGACTCGGCCTTCTCGGGCGGCGTCGATGTCAAAGTTGACTGACGGTTGTCGGTGAAGTCCGCAGCTGCCATGCATCGGGTCGGTGCCAGCGGCGGCAAGAGAGCCTGTCAACGGAAGGACAAGCCGATGAGTCCCTTCGAAACCGGCGGCGAGCCTCCTGCGAGCAAGCGACCGGACGTGCCCGTCGTCCAGCAACGGACCTTCTGGCTGGGTGCCGCTGCCGGCGCTGGTCTCCTCGTAGCGTTGGTCGTTTCGGTCATCACTGCAGGGCTGTTCCTCCGAATGGCGATCAACTCCAGGCTCCTCCCAGGTAGGTCGACGCCGGCAACCTTGCGATCAGCCGCAATGGCGTGCGACCCGTCAGGTAGCGGCACCAGCATCGCCGACGAAGGGAAGACGCTCGTGATCGACGGTAAAGGCGAGGAGGACCTCAGGGGCGTGGACCTCGCCACACTCGACTGCCTACTCGGTCGCCTCGAGGTTCCGGTCGCCATCAAACAGAAGATGTTCGAGACCCGCGCACTCGATGGCCGACAGGACGGTTCCTGGGGCCGACTCCAAGCATCGTGGTCCTACCACCCCGACCAAGGGCTGGACCTCATCGTTACCTCCGAATGACTCGAGAGTGACTGGTCGTAACCTGCGCCGACGTCCACTCTAAGGTGAAAGTATGCGATTCGCGTTCGGCGCCGACGACGAGAACGAGACGACCAAGGCCGTCGTCGAGTACCTGTCCGGCCGCGGTGAGGTCGTGCGGGTCGCGCCCGACCAGCAATGGCCAGACATCGGCGAAGCCGTCGGCAAAGCGGTCGTGCAGGGAGACGTCGACTACGGCGTCGTGATGTGCTGGACCGGTACCGGGACCGCGATGGCCGCCAACAAGGTGCCCGGAGTCCGCGCGGCGCTCGCCTGGGACCCATGGATCGCCAAGGGTGCTCGGCTCTGGAACGACGCGAACGTCCTCGCGCTCAGCCTCAGGCGGCTGGCACCCGACGTCGCCGTCGAGGTCGTCCAGGCTTTCCTCGACACGTCCACAGTGGACCCCGAGGAAGCCGACAACATCGCCAAGCTGGACCGATCAAGGACGAGTAAACGTGATTTGGAGATCGAACCACGTTGACAAGTCCTTGATCGACGGGAAGGGAGACTAGGAGCTCCAGGGGTCGTAGTCGACCTCGAGTGGTTCCTGCGGCGGCCGTTCGGCGTCGGGTACGTGCTGGAGGTTGACGCGGATGCGGTACCACACCGAGCTGCGTCCACGCATCCCGTCCACGAGAACGTCGGCGGGCTCCAGGTACCCCACGACCGACCGGTGCCGGGCCTCCCACCGGTGCAGCCCTTCGAGAGCCTCGTCCTTCGTCTTGGCGCGGGCGATCTCGATGAGCGGCATCGTGACCTGGCGTCGACCGGTACCCTTCGGAGGTTTTTCGGCCGGACCCAGACGCTCGGCGAGGTCGAGCAGCGGCGAGATAGACCCCGCGGAGCCCTCGATGCCCTCCCACGGGTCGCCGACCGCGGCGTAGCGCTCCAGGACGGTGCCGAGGGTGTATTCCGACGGCTGGCATGTCGGGACCTCGGACCAGGACAGCGGCGTGGAGACTCGCGCCTCGGCAACCGGGCGGACGGAGTACGCCGAGGCGACCGTGCGGTCCTTGGCGTTCTGGTTGAAGTCGACGAAAACACCCTGCCGCTCCTCCTTCCACCACTTGCTGGTGGCCAGGTCCGGCGCGCGGTTCTCGACCTCCCGGGCGACGGTCTCCGCGGCCAGCCGCACGTCGCGGAACGACCAGTGGGGTTCGATGCGCGTGTAGATGTGGAAGCCGCGCGAGCCGGATGTCTTCGGCCAGGCGGCGAGCCCATGGTCGGTCAGCACCTCGCGGGCGACGAGCGCCACGTCGAGGATCTGCTGCCAGTCGACACCCGGTACCGGGTCCAGGTCGATCCGCAGCTCGTCGGGCCGGTCGAGGTCGGAGGCCTGGACCGGGTGCGGGTTGAGGTCGATGCAGCCGAGGTTGACCACCCAGGCGAGCTGGGCGGCGTCGCGCACGACGACCTCGTCCGCGGTACGCCCCGACGCGTAGGAAAGCTGAGCCACCTCGATCCAGTCTGGCCGCTTGGTGGGCGCGCGTTTCTGGAAGAACGCCTCCTCGTCGATGCCCTTCACGAACCGCTTGAGAATCATCGGCCGACCGTGGACGCCGCGCAGCACACCGTCCACTGTGGACAGGTAGTAGCGGACGAGGTCGAGCTTCGTGTACCCGCCGACTGGGAAGATCAGCTTGTCGGGGTTGGTGATTGTCACGTCCCGCCCGTCGAGCTCCAGGGTCTGCGAGGCCGCCACCCGATCATGATAGTGGACCGACCGACTTGACAGTCACTATCTAATGAGAGTTACTCTCAATATATGACTTCGACACGCCGCTGGTGGGCGCTCGGCGCGCTGGTGCTGAGCCTGCTCACGTTCGGGTTCGACGCGACGATCCTCAACGTCGCGCTGCCCAACCTCGCCACCGCGCTGGACGCCGGCACGGCCGAGCTGCAGTGGATGGTCGACGCGTACGTCCTCGTGCTCGCCGGCCTGCTGCTGCCCGCCGGGGCGCTCGGCGACCGCTTCGGCCGCAAGCGGTTCCTGCTGCTGGGACTCGCCCTGTTCGCCGGCGCGTCGGTGCTGGCCAGCTACGCCACCGACGCCGGCACCGTGATCGCCGCCCGCGGGCTGATGGCCGTCGGCGCGGCGATCCTGATCCCGGTCACCGCGGCGGTCGTGCCGACGCTGTTCCCGCCGGCCGAGCGCACCAAGGCGATCGCGTACCTCGCCATCGGCCTCGGCGCCGGCGTGCCGCTCGGCCCGATCATCGGCGGGTACCTGCTCGAGCACTTCTGGTGGGGCTCGGTGTTCCTCGTGAACGTGCCGGTGGCAGCGCTGGCGA
Source organism: Micromonosporaceae bacterium (assembly GCA_035650075.1). GTDB lineage: Bacteria > Actinomycetota > Actinomycetes > Mycobacteriales > Micromonosporaceae > DASSUC01. The sequence goes on from DASRII010000184.1 coordinate 21,454, forward strand.
TGGTCGCCGTGGCGGCGCTCGTCCCGGAGTCCAGGGACCCGTCGCCGCGCCGCATCGACGTCGTCGGCGGGTTGCTGTCCGTCGTGGGCTTGGTCCTCTTCGTGTACGCCGTCATCGCCGCCCCGGACCAGGGTTGGACATCGGCGCGCGTGGTGGCCTCGGGGATCGCGGGTCTGGTGTTGCTCGCCGCCTTCGTGGGCTGGGAACGGCGTACCGCCGATCCGATGATCGACCTGCGACTGTTCGGCAAGCCTCGGTTCCTCTGGGGATCGGTCGCCGCCACGGTCGCGTCGTTCGGGATGTTCGGCCTGCTGTTCGTGCTACCGCTGTACCTGCAGGCGGTCCGCGGCGACGACGCGATGACCACCGGCGTGAAGCTGCTGCCGATGATGGCCGGGCTGATCGTGGGAGCCAGGGCCAGCGAGTGGGTCGGCGCACGGCTGGGCCTGCGTACGACGGTCGCCGGTGGGCTGGCCATCCTCGCCGCCGGGCTCGCCCTCGGGGCGACGACGCGGGTCGACACCGGGTACGCCTTCGTCGCCGGCTGGCTCGCCGTCATCGGGCTCGGGATGGGGCTCACGATGGCTCCGGCGATGGACGCGGTCCTCGCGGAGCTGCCGCCGGAGCGCAGCGGCTCGGGTGCCGCGCTGACCATGGCGCTGCGCCAGGTCGGCGCCGCACTCGGGGTGGCCCTGCTGGGCAGCATCGGGTCGGCTGTCTACACCGGACAGTTGGACCGTACGGCCGGGCTGCCACCGGAGGCGGCGAAGGCGAGCCGGGACTCGGTAGCCGGGGCCGTGGAAGTCGCCGCCCGGCTAGGCGATGCCGCCCTCGCCGCCGATGCCCGGTCGGCGTTCGCGTCGGCGATGTCGGTGGTGCTGGTCGCGTGCGCTGTGGTCACCGCGATCGGGGCGGTCGGCGTACTCGCCGGTCTGCGACGTGCGCGAGCGGCAACGGCGGCCGAACGGGTCGACGTGGCGGCCTGACAGAATCGGTCCGATGGACGGCCTCCGTGAGCTGAAGAAACGGCGTACCCGCGCGGCGATCCAGGAGCACGCGCTGCGGCTGTTCGAGGCCCAGGGCTACGACGCGACGACCGTCGAGCAGATCGCCGCGGCCGCGGAGGTGTCCCCGGCGACGTTCTTCCGGTACTTCAAGACCAAGGAGGACGTCGTCATCGAGGACGACTACGACCCGCTGCTGGCGGCGGCGCTCGAGAAGGCGCCGGCCGACCTGCCGCCGCTGCGGGCGATCCGGTACGCGTTGCGGGAGGCGTTCACCGAGATCACCCCGGAGGAGATGGAACAGGTCCTGAGCCGGACGAAGCTGATCATGTCGGTACCGGCACTGCGCGCCCGCTCCCTGGAAAACCTGCTCGCGACGATCGACGCGGTGGCCCCACCCCTAGCCGCCCGCCTCGGCCGTCCCGTGAGCGACCGCACCGTCCGAGTACTCGTAGGAGCGGCGGTAGGCGCCTGGCTCACCGTGATCCTGGAATGGCTGGCCTCCGACGGCGCGACGGACCTCCCCACCCTGATGGACTCCGCCCTCGCCGCACTCGACGACGGCTTGCGTGACCCCCTGCGTCGATCATGAAGTTAGTGATGCGACACGCCGTCGAACCCCCAACAAACTTCATGATCAACCGGGGATGGACGGCAGGTGGATCGTGACCCGTACGCCGCCCGACCGCCCCTGACCGAGCACCAGCTTCCCGCCGTGCGCGTCGACGACACCGCGCACGATCGTGAGGCCGAGCCCGCTGCCGTCCGGGGCGGGCGACGGGTTGACGCCGTTCAACCCCGGGCCGTCGTCCTCGACCTCGAGCACCGCCCAGGTGCCCTGCCGGTACGCCCGCAGCACGATCGAAGCGTTGTTGCCGGTATGCGTGATGGCGTTCTCGACCAGGCAGTCGAGCGCGGTCTCCAGCCGGTCCTCGTCGCCGGACACGGTGGCCGGCGCGACGTCGGCGCGCATCGGGCGGCCGGTGACCGGGGCCCAGCGCCGGGCGACCCGGTGGGTCAGTGCCCCGATGTCCACCGCGTCGACCTCGCGCGCGTTGTGCGCCCAGGCCAGCGCCAGCAGCCGGCCGGCGATCCGCTCGAGCTTGCTCAGCTCGTCGAGGACGATCGCGGTGTCCTCGACGACCCGCGGGTCGGTACTGTCCTCGCGCAACATCTCGGTGTACCCGCGCGCCACGGTGATCGGCGTACGCAGCTCGTGCGAGGCGAGCCGGACGAACCGCTCCTGCATCAGCGTGGCGACGTGTTCCCGATCCGCCGACCGGCGGGCGTCCTCCACCGCGGCCGACCGGCGCCGGACGTGCCACACCATCACGAGGAACAGCACCGACATCAGCGGGATCTCGGTCACCTCCTCGAGCGCGATCACGCCCGCGAGCGCGTGGGTGGTCAACGGGATCGCGGTGAGCACCGCGACGACCACGCACGCGGTGACGGCCCAGCGCAGCGGCCAGGCCTGCAGCCCGTACACCACCGCCAGCGACACCCAGATGAAGTGGAACGGGACGGTCTCCAGGCCCGGGCCGAGCCACATCAACACCACGTTGAGTGCGGCGAACACACACCAGCCGAGGAGTACCCAGCGCCTAGTTCGACGAGGTGAAGCAGTAGCCGACATTGCGCACCGTCTCGATCCAGCCGGGGTCGAGCTTCGTACGCAACCGTCTGATGTAGACGTCCAGTACGTTGCTCGACGTGTCGAAGGTGTAGCCCCACACGTCGGCGAGCAGGTCCTCCCGCCGGCACACCTGGTCGGCCCGCTGCATCAGGTGGTTGAGCAGGACGAACTCGCGCTGGGACAGCTCGATGCTGCGACCGTCCACTGTGGCCGTACGTCGTTGCAGATCCAGTACCACCGAGCCGACCGACAGCCAACGCCGGAAGCTCGTGGCCGGCGGCTCGCTGGCCCGGACGCGGACCCGCGCCACCAGCTCGGCCATCGCGAACGGCTTGGCCAGGTAGTCGACCGCGCCGTCGGTGAAGCACTGCACCTTCGTGGCCACGTCACCGATGGCGGACAGCATCAGCACCCGCTGGCCGGGCCGGTCGGCCAACAGCGTCCGCAGCACGTCCAGGCCGCTCGTGCCGGGCAGGATCAGATCGAGTACGACGAGCGCGAAGTCCTCCTCGGCCGCCAGCCGGATCGCCTCCGCGCCGGTGGCGGCGACCGCGACCGAATGCCCGTCCCGCTCGAGCACGCGCGAGACCAGGCGGCAGATCCGAGGTTCGTCGTCCACTACGAGGATGCGAGCCATCGTCGACTCCGGGGAAAACACTGCGAGGTACCCCCATGCTGGCCCGGCTGACACCTATCTGACAACCATCATGACGGCCGGCTGACAGTCAGATTAAACGATTGTCATCTATGAGCAGGCCCTCTCCTGCGCGCGCAGGGTGGGTTCCATGCTTACCAGGCGACAACTCATCCAGGCCGGTACGCTCACCGGCGCCGCAGCCTTGTTCATGCCGGGTTCGCGCGCCTTGGCGGACCCGGTACCGGGCGGCACGCTCGACCCGACCACCGTCCCCAAGTACGTCACCTCCCTGTTCAACCTGCCCACGATGCCCCGCGCCGGCTCGTCGTCGAGCCTGGACTTCTACGACCTGGCCATCCGGCAGTTCGGCCAGCAGATCCTGCCGTCGGGCTTCCCGTCCACGCAGGTCTTCGGGTACGGGGCGACCGGCAGCTCCGGCAGCTTCCACTATCCGGCGTTCACGATCGAGGCACGGGTCGACCGCCAGGTCCGCGTCCGGTACGCCAACCAGCTCGTGACCTCGACCGGCAACTTCCGCCCGCCGCTGGTACCGGTCGACCAGACGCTGCACTGGGCCAACCCGCCGGGTGGCACGGCCGGCCGGGACAGCCGTCCCGAGTTCACCTCGACGCCGGGGCCGTACCGCGGTCCCGTCCCGTTCGTCACGCACCTGCACGGTGCCCACGTCACCGAGGAGAGCGACGGGTATCCGGAGGCGTGGTACCTACCGGTGGCCCGCAACATCCCGTCCGGCTTTGCCCGGGTGGGCTCGTTCTACGACCGGTTCCGGGCCGAGGCGCGCGACCGCTTCGGGGTCTCCTGGGACCCGGGCACCGCGATCTTCCAGTACCGCAACGACCAGCGGGCGACCGCGCTGTGGTACCACAGCCACGAGCTGGGCCTGACCCGCACGATGATCTACTCCGGGCTGAGCGGCTACTACCTGCTGCGCGGCGGCTCGTCCGACCTCCCGTCCGGCGTGCTGCCCAGGGGGCAGTTCGAGGTACCGCTGATCATCCAGGACCGCTCGTTCAACTCCAACGGCTCGCTGTTCTTCCCGGACACCCGCTCGTTCTTCGGCGACGTGCCCGAGGGCGGCCCGTACATCCCCGAGACCGACGTCCCGCCGCAGTGGAACCCCGAGTTCTTCGGCAACACGATGGTGGTCAACGGCCGTACCTGGCCCGCCCTGCAGGTCGAGCGGCGGCGCTACCGGTTCCGGGTGCTCAACGCGTCCAACACCCGCGTACTCATGCTCAAGATCGTCACCAACCCGCTGGCCTCGCGGCCGGCGACGGCGGCGCTGCCGATGTGGGTGATCGGCGCCGACGGCGGCTTCCTACCCTCGCCGACGGCCGTCGACCGCCTCAACGTCGCGGTGGCCGAGCGGTACGACGTGATCGTGGACTTCACCGGCGTGCCGGCCGGGACGGCGCTCTACCTCATCAACGAGGGACCGGACGAGCCGTTCGGCGGCGGCGAGCCCGAGGTGGACTTCCCGGCGGCCGACCCGGGCACCACCGGCCAGGTGATGCGGTTCAACGTGGTCAACCGCACCAGTTCGGACGGCACCGTCCCGCCGAACCAGCTCTCGCTACCTGGCTTCGCGCGTCTCGGCTCCCCGTCCCGCACCCGCCTGCTGTCGCTCAACGAGATGTCGTCCGCCTTCTTCGACGCACCCATCATGGCGATGCTCGGCACGGCCCCGGGCGGCACGCCGAACCCACTGCACTGGGACGACCCGGTAACCGAGAACCCGGCGCGCGGAGCGACCGAGGTGTGGGCGTTCCTCAACGACACCGAGGACGCCCACCCGATCCACATCCACCTGGTGCAGTTCGAGGTGTTGGGCCGGCAACCGGTGGCCGGAGGCCCGGTCCGGCCCCCGGAGCGCTGGGAGCGGGGTACCAAAGACACGATCATCTCGCTACCCGAGGAGATCACCATGGTGAAGGCCCGCTTCGACATCGCCGGCCGGTTCGTCTGGCACTGCCACATCATCGACCACGAGGACAACGAGATGATGCGGCCTTACCAGGTCGGCTAGCGGCTGTGCTTGCCCAGGCGCCTGGACCTTCGGTCGGCGCAGATCCAGCCCAACAAACAGGCCTTACCGAACAGCAAGCGAATTCTGGCGTCGCGGCTATGGGATGAGGCATCGACGCACCCTCATATTGGTGACATGCGTGGATTGGGGATCGTGATCGTCCTGCTGGCGTTGAGCGCCTGCGGGTTGCAGAGCCAGAGTGACGGGTCGAACCCGCCGGGCTCCGCCGGCAGCGCTGCCGGCGGGGCCCCGGTCACCGAGCTGAAGGTCGACAAGTCGTTCTGGCACCACGGGTTCAAGGTCACTCTGGGTACCGCGAAGGTCGTCGAGGGCAAGATCGACGACGTGACGCGGGCGGTCACCATCGAGGCCACCTTCCAGAACCTCAGCCTGGAGTACGAGGGACATGGGATCTCGTACGCGGTCCTGACCGTCGGCGACCGTACCTACGCGGAACTGGCCGATGACCTCCTGGACATGCCGGAGGTACCGCCGCAGCGCAGCCAGCGAGGCACGCTCGCGTACGAGGTGGACGAGCACTTCGTGCTCCAGGACGCGGTGCTGATCGTCGGCAAGCCCGACGTCCGGCAGGCGGTGGTGCCGCTCGGCCGGGCCGAGGGGCTGGTCTCGCTGGAACCTCGGCCGATCACGGTCAGCGGCAAGGTGGAGTACAAGACGAACAGCACGTTCTTCATGACCGTGGAGAGTGGAGAGGTGCGGTCGGACAAGCCGCTCACGCACCTCGAGGCGCCCACGGGTAAGGAGTGGGTCCGGCTGAACTTCTCCGCCACCAACAACAGCAACGCGGGCATGGCCATCGTGTTCGACGACGAACTCACTCTGAAGCTGCCGAACGGCACCACGATCGGTACCGACCTGGCGTGCAGCGCCGCGCAGATCTGGCCGAGCGAGCATTCGACGGCGACCGGCGGGCTGGCCTGCTTCCTCGTACCAGCCCCGGCCTCGGGCACGTACACGATGCTCTGGGAGAACTTCGCCAAGGGCGGGCTGACCTTCACCATCGGCTGATCCCCGGGTCGGTCCGCCCGCTGCATACAATGCGGGCGGACTGGCCTAGAGGGATGTGGGTCGATGACGGTTGACGCCGGGGTCTCCCTGCCGGACGCGCCGCGCGTGGCGGCGCTACACCCCGACGACCC
>DASRII010000185.1:0-19013 GCA_035650075.1 Micromonosporaceae bacterium
CGCGCTGGGCTTGTCAGTCGTCTGGCAGTATGGGTCCGGCGGGCGGCTCGTGGCGGCCTGCTCCGGGGCGGTAGCTCAGCAGGTTAGAGCAGGGGACTCATAATCCCTCGGTCACGGGTTCGAGTCCCGTCCGCCCCACTGAGGTCTACCCCGCAGTACCTCGCGGTTGGTCGTGCGTTGCGGTAGGGCGGCCAGGAGTAGCTCGATGGTGCGGTCGAGCTGCTTCGGAGCCAGTGAACGCCGGGGGAAGTACGTCTCGGCGTTGCGGCCCACCTGTTGGCGGGCGGTGTCGAGGGCATTGACGCCGGCCAGATTGATTCGGGCCGGGTCGGCGCCGTGGTCGAGCAGGAGCGCGACGAACGCACTGGGATCACCGACCAGGCGGCTGCCCAGGACAAGGTGCAGCGGGGTGTCGCCGGTGGCGTCCTGGGCATTCGGATCGGAACCCGCCGCCAACAGGAGCCGCGCGACATCGACCCGGGCGACCTGGCAGGTCGGGCCCCAAGCGTGCATGTCGTAGGGAGGCCGGTCGACGACAGCGCCGTGCTTCAGCAAGATTTGTGCGGCGCGGGTGTCGCCAGCGAAGCCACACCAGCCCAGCGGCGAGAGCCCCGTGCGCACGTCGTTGGCCTGACTCGGATCTTCGGTGAGAATCGCTGTCAGGCGCTCGTACCGGCCGTAGCACACGGCCGCGCAGACATCGGGCTCCACGCCTGCGTCGAATAGCAGTTCGGCAATGTGATCCCGGTTGAGTTCGAAGCAGTCGTGTAGTGCCGTACGGCCGTTGGCGTTACGCATGTTGGCATCGGCGCCGTGGGCTAGCAGCAACTGGACATGTCCGGTCTGTCGTTCGCCACAGCGAGGTGAATAGGTCGCATGCCGTTGCTGTCGCTCGGTCGCGTGGGGTGGTCGGGGTCGTCCGCGGCGTCGACAAGCTGAGGCCGCCGCCGCAGGACATCCTCCGCCGCAGCGAGGTCGCCGCGGGTGACGGCTACCGCCAATTGGACCGCGTCGCTGTTGACCGCATCGACGTGGGCCTCGAGCCGACGCCAGCTGGCGTACCTATGGCGACGGGCAACGGCCAGTTGTGCGTCGGCTAGGCGTGTCGCAGGGTCGGTACGGCGCAACTCGGCAAGGTGGTCTTTGGCTGCCTTGCGCAGCAACTCGATAGTGGGGCGGACCGGCAGCCCGGGTGTCCGCAGGCATGCTCACCGATCCATGTTCTGGCCCATCGACCGCCGCAGCGCCCGATGGGCCAGAACATACGTCAGGACTTGACGAAGGTGAAGTCGTCGACGTCGAAGAGGTTGCCGGTACCGGCGAAGGTCAGGTAGATGTTCGCTGTGCCACTGGGTACCCCAGACAGTCCAGTTGTGACGTTCGTATAGGTGTCCCAGCCGCCCGTGACAGGTACGGTTACCGATCCGAGAATGGGACCGGTTTGCGACCCGGTGCGCACCTGCAAGGTGCCGCCGTTGCCGGCCGAGGACACCCGCGCTTGCAGGGATACGGCGCCACCGACGTTGATGTTGTTGTAACCCGCCCAGTCGCCGGCGGCGATGAATCCGAGCCGCGCACCACCGTTGGCACTGCTGGCGCTGACGATCTGGACACCGTTCTGGGAGCTGAACGACTCGGCCTGCACATTCACATTCGCGCCCGGTGACGGAGTCGCGGACATGGGTCCGGAGCTGAACGAGAAGGTTCCGGCACCCACGGCGTAGATGTCATACAGTCCGCTGCGCCGGACGAACGTCGCGCCCGCCGTCAGGGCAGCGCTGGTGCTCGACGCTGAAGCGAGTGGCACCCACACTTCCCCGCTGGTACCGGAGGGTGAGATCACCTGAAGGTGGACTTGGCCGGCGGTGTCTCGGGCCCACCTGACTATCAGGGAACCGCTCGCCGTCGGGATCTGTCCCTGGGCCCAGGCGAGGTTGGCCTGATGTGGCTTTACCTGCCATGTGGAGTAGCCGGGGTTGACGGCGGTCGCCCCGAGGACGGACTCAGTGAGGATCTGGGTCGGGCCGGCACCCCAGGCATGGGCAAGGCTGTCGAATCCGCGGTCGGGCAGGCCGTTGCTCATGACGAATTCCCAGAACGTACCGGTGTAGAAGCCGCTGTTCGGGTCCACCTGCAGTCCCCACAGACGTCGCATCAGGTCCAGCGCACCGGTGGTGTCTTCGGCTTGCATTCGCGCCATCAGTTCCCAGGTGTTGTTGAGCGGTTCGATGGTGTGTCCGTACGGATCGGCCATGCTGGGGGACGGCTGCGAGATCTGGCTCCCGTGGGCCTGCCACCGGTTCCTGAAGTAGGTCAGAATCCCCTGCACGTTCGCGGCTGGCGCGACGCCCAGGCGGATGGCGTTCATGTTCGCGTCCAGCGGGAAGACGCTGGGCCGCGTGTTGGTGTGTTGGTAGAGGCCGGCGCTCGCGTTCCACAACCGAGAATTGATCGCATTCCTGAGTGCGTTGGCTTTGTTGGTGTATTCGGTGACCCTGGCCTGAGTACCAACCTTGCTCTCGAGCCAGATCATGTTCTGCAGCAGCTCGTAGTAGGCAAGGCTGTACTCGGTGACCTCACCGCTCTGGGTTGTTTGCCAGTAGTCGGGATCGCTGGTGACGATGAGGCCGTTGGAGTCGAGCCGTGTCGCGTGGTACGCCGTGGCGGACTCGAGCTCCGGCAGCAACGAAGTGACGTACGCGGTGTCGTTCGTGTAGCGGTAGTACTGGATCGCGATGATTGCCGAGTAGGCGGAGTACGTAACGGCATAGTCGAAGGCTCCGCAACCGCGGAAGCCGACCGCGCTGGTCAGCCGGCCGTTGGCCGCCTGCAGGTTCGTGATGGCGTTGATGGAGCCTTTGACATAGGGCACGCTGTTGGTACCCAGCGACAGTTGAGCCACCGGATTAGTGATCATGAGGTCGCCGGACCAGATGGCTCGGTCGCGTTTGGCGCCATCGAAGATGACCGGCTGGGTGAAGCACGAAGCGACACCGGCCGGCACCATGTCCATCTGGGTGGTGTATGCGCCGGCGTACCACATCTTGTTGAGCTGGTCGTCACTGGACATGAACCAGCCCTGGTACCTGTCCGCCCCCGCGCGATACGCCCTGAAGTTCAGGCCGGCGGCGGTGAGGCTGACGGTACCTGCGGTCCTCAGTTCGATCGCGGCGAACCGGAAGCCGCCGCGGAGCCCGCCGGTGTACCTCTGCGGGCCGGTGACAGAAAGGTTGATTTGCGAGCCGTTGTCGTTCGTGAATGCACCGCTGCTGTTGGTGAGGAAGCGGAGGGCCTCGCTGGTCGAGATGCGTATCGTATTCGAGGAGGGTGTGGACGCCGACACTGTGACGTACGGTGTTCCGCCCACCTCCTTGCCGAAGTCGAGAACGACAGCCGCCGGCTGACCTCCGGATGGGACCGTCATGACGGTCGTGCCGCTGCCTTGGACGAGCGCTCCAGGGTTGGTGACAGAGCCTTGCGTTCGGACGATACTGACGGGCCGCACGTCGTCGCTGGAGGGTGCTGGCACGAGGCTCTGCCAGTTGGGGTTGGCCGGCCACGTCGGCAACGCCGCGATCGAAGGGTTCGCCGGCATCAGGATGATGGCCGCCGCGGCCATCACGGTAATGGCCACAGTGCCTACTAGAGCCTTGGTATGGCGCATGAGGATCCTCCTGTGCGGAACGTTCACTACCGCAGAGCGGTAGCAAGCAGGATCAGAACGTTTGCTTCCTCAGGCTTCAGCGCCTTTCCGCGCTGAGCGTTCACCAGGCTGACGAACGCATCGAGCTGCTTGTTGCGAACCTTCGGGTTCGTGGCGGCCGCGGCCGCCGAGAGCTTGTCGTTCAACCCTTTCGTGACCGCCGGGTCGGAGCTGAACTCGGAGACCAGTGACTGCAGCGACGTGAACGTCACGGGCGCGGAGCTGAACTCGAAGGTTCCCCCATGGACGAGGTACACGTCGTAGTTCCCGGTGCGCCGGACGAACGTCGTGCCCGGCGTCAACGGCAGGCTGACGCTCGTCGTAGCCGAGGCCAACGGCACCCACACGTGACCGACCGTTCCGGCCGGTGAGACCACCTGCATGTGGAACTGGCTCGAGCCGATGTGCTGAGCCCATTTGACGGACAGCGCGCCGTACGGTGTCGGGACCTGGCCCTGCGCCCACTCGAGTGTGGTGGGTTGGGGTTTGACCTGCCAGGTCCGGTAGCCCGGGTCGACCGCTGTCGGGCCGAGAACGGCCTCGGTAAGAATCTGTGTGGGGCCAGCGCCCCAGGCATGCGCGAGGCTGTCGAAACCTCGGCTGGGCAGCCCGTTGCTCAGAACGAACTCCCAGAAGGTGCCGGTGTAGTAACCACTGTCGGGATCGACCTGCAGACCCCACAGGCGACGCAGTAGCTCGAGAGCGCCGGCGGCGTCGTCGCTGCGGATTCTGGCCATCATCTCCCAGGTGTTGTTCAGCGGTTCGATGGTGTGTCCGAACGGATCGGTCATACTCGGCGCCGGCTGCGAGATCTCGCTGCCGTGCGGCTGCCACCGGTCCTTGAAGTAGGTCAGGATGTGTTGAACCTTGTCCGGCGGGGCGACGCCCAACCGGATCGCGTTCATGTTCGCGTCGAGTGGGAAGACGTTGGGCCGGGTGTCGGTGTGCTGGTACAGGCCCACTTCATCGTTGAACAGACGTGAGTTGATCGCCTCCTTCAGGGCGGCCGCCTTCTGCGTGTACTCCGCCACCTTCGCCGACGTGCCGACGTGGCTCTCCAGCCAGCTCATCTCCTGGAGGAGTTCGTAGTACGCGAGGCTGTACTCGGTAACCTCACCGGTCTGTGTTGTCTGCCAGTAGTCGTTGTCGTTCGTGACGAGCAGACCGTTCGCGTCGACCCGCGTCCCGTGGTAGGCGGTCGCCGCCTCTAGCTTGGGCAGGAGGCCCGTGATGTACGCGGTGTCGCCCGTGTACCGGAGGTACTGGACCGCGATGATGGCCGAGTAGGCGGAGTATGTAACCGCGTAGTCGAACGCTCCACAGCCCCGGAAGCCGACCGCACTCGTCAGGCGGCCGCTCGGCGCCTGCAGATTCATGAAGCTGTCGATCGAGCCACGAACGTACGGGTGGCTGTTCGACCCGATGGACATCATGGCGACCGGATCCGTGACCATGAGGTCGCCGGACCAGATCGCACGATCACGCTTTGCGCCATCGAAGAAAACCGGCACCGTGAAGCAAGGTGCGACGCCGGCCGGCACCATGTCCATCTGCGCGGTGTAGGCGCCCGCGTACCACATCCGGTTGAGCTGGTCGTCGCTGGAGAGGAACCAGCCTTCGTACTTGTCCGGCGTCGCGCGGTACGCCTTGAAGTTCAGCCCCGCGGCCGTCAGCGTGACGGTACCGGGCGTCCGCAGCTCGATCGCCGCGAACCGGAACCCGCCGCGCAGGCCACCGGTGTACAGCTGCGGACCGGTGACGGTAAAGGTGATTTGAGCGCCGTTGTCGTTGACGTAGGTGCCGATTCCGGTCACGGTCGCGCCCGAGCCGTAGGGGTTCGACAGCGCCGGGCTGAACGAGACACCCGAGCCGGCGCTCGCGACGGCCGCCCCGGTCGCGTGCGCGCTGGCGAGGGCCGGCGTGAACGTGATCCCGCTACCGGCGCCCCGGATCGTTGCGCCAGGCGCGTGGGAGAGGTCCAGGGCCGGGGCAAAGGTGATTCCGGTACCGGGAGACGCAACGGTGGCGAGTGCCCCATGCGCGGCGGTGAGTGCGGGCGTGAAGCTGACGCCGGTACCCGGCTTCGACACGTCGAGCACGGGCGTGTCTACATTGTGGACATTCGCCAGCGGAGTGGTCAGAGTGAGACCGGAACCGGTCGCCCCGGCGGTGCCTACGGTCTGGACGACCTTCGTCTCCTGGTTCGCGCCGGTACCGATCGAGATCGTGTCACCCGCCGCGAAACCGGCGACGCTGGCCACCCTCAGCGTGGTCGGCCCGGCGGGCTCGATGACGTTGAGGTTCCACGGCCCGATGCCGTACGGGCCTGTGACGGTCGCGGCCGGCCACGACGAGTCGTCGAAGGCAGGCGTGTTCCACCCCGCCGGCGGCGACGCCGGCGTCCCGGGCAACGCCTTCCACGACGCGTCGGTCACGATCCGCGAGCCGTCCAGCTCGGCCACCGCGATCACGCTGCCGGCGCTGCCGCTGTTGAACGGCGCGATGGCGATGACGTTCGTCCCGGGTACGAGCAGCGGCTTGATGTCGGTCAGCTGCGATGTGCGCCATGCGTTGTTGGCGCCGGCCGAGCTGGACACCTGGACGCCGTTGACGTACGTCGCGTGCCCGTCGTCGGCGTTGACCCGCAGCACCGCGGTCGAGATGGCGCTCGGGTCGGCGACCGTGAACGTCCTGCGCAGGTAGATCGTCCCCGGTGGAGTGTTGCTGCTGGCGCCGGCGACGTTCCAGATCCAGTTCGCGCCCGTCAGCGACGGTACCGGCATGCCGGAGGTGACGTTCGGCGCCGCGACCGTGCTGTTCGTGCCGGCGGTACCGACGGATGTGATCGTGACGTGTTCCTGGCTGGACCCGGGATCGATGTCGAGTTCACCGCCCACGGTCAGGCCGGTCGTGCTGGTCACCGTGACGTTCGTGTCGCCGGCAGCCGCGGCACCGAACAGCCTCGAGGTCGTCGCGGCCGTGCCGACGGCGCTGGCGGTACGTACCTCGAGACCCGCACCGGTGTCGAGCAGGAACCGCTGGCCGACGCCGAACCCCGACACACTGGCGACTTTGACGTTCGTCGCACCGGCGGTGGACGGATACACCAGCGTGGTCGGCACACCGGCCGCGGTGCCCACGGCGGTGATGGTGGTCGTCTCGCCGCCGACAGTCAGTGGGCTGCCAACCGTGTAGCCCGTCACGCTCGCGACGCTGACGTTCATGTCGCCGGCGACCGTCGGAAGAACCAGCGATGTGTCGGGTGCGGCGGCTGTCCCGATCGCGCTGACGTTTCTGCTCTCGCCGCCGACGGTTATCGGCGAACCGACGTAGAACGGTACGACACTCGCCACCTTGACGTTCGAGTCGCCCGCGGTCGCGTCGCGCGACAGGGTCGTGGTCTGGTTCGCGGTGAGGAACGGCAGCGCCTCACTCGTCGAGAGGCGAAGGGTGTTCGAACTCGGAGTCGAGTTGGCGACCGTGACGTACGGCGTGCCGCCGACCTCCTGGCCGTAGTCGAGGACGACGACGGCCGGCGTACCCCCGGGTTCCATCGTCATCACGGTCTGGCCGCCGCCGCCCGTCAGCGCCCCCGGGTTGGTCACCGAGCCGTGTGTCCGTACGACATCACGAGGCTTCACGTCGTCGCTCGACGGCCCGGGTACGAGGCTCTGCCAGTCGGGGTTGGTGGGCCACTCCGGCAATCCGGTGACAGCGGTCGCCGGGGCCGCGGAGGCCGTGACGGTCAGTACGGCAACCAGCAACGCGCCAAGCATCGTTTTCCGCATCAGGATCCTCCCGGATCGTGGGGGGTGAGTTCCACCTGGAGTGGCAGCGTCCGCGATGACGGTCCAATGTGGAGGTTGAAGCGGCCCGGTTCGGTGACCCACCGGTGTTCCGCGCTGTCCCAGTGTTCGAAGGTGCGTGCCGCTACCGTCACGGTGGCGGTGACGTCGTCGCCCGGCTCGGCCTCGACCGCCGCCCAGCCGGCGAGCCACCGGATGGGCCGTGGCACACCGGTGACCGGCTTGCTGGCGTAGACCTGCACCACTTCGCGCCCGGCTCGCCGACCACTGTTGCGCAGTCGAACCTCCACAGTGGAGGGACCCGTGACCCGGGCGGCCAGGTACTCCCACGTGGTGTAGCCGAGCCCGTGGCCGAAGCAGAACCGGGGTGGCCGACCTCGCCGACCGTACCCGCGGTAGCCGATGAAGAGGCCCTCGTCGTAGCGGAGCACCCCATCCCGCGGCGTGGTGGACGGTAGGTCGTCGGGGCTGGCCGGCCACGTGACCGGCAGCCGCCCCCGTGGTTCGGCGGCCCCGACGAGGACGTCGGCGAGCGCGTGGCCGAACTCCTGACCCGGAAACCAACACAGCAGGATCGCGGGCACGTCGTCGGCCCACGGCAGCAGAACGGGCGCGCCGGTGTTGACCGCTACGACGGTGCGGGGGTTGGCCCGGGCAACGCGGGCGACCAGCTCGTCCTGGCGCCCAGGCAGCGCGAGGCTGGTGCGGTCGAAGCCTTCGCTCTCGACCTCCTCGGTCGTGCCGACCACGACGATCGCCACGTCGGCAGAGGCGGCCACCGCCACCGCCTCATCCAGTTCGGCGTCGTCGTCCGCGACGAGGTCGGCGTTGAGCTGGAAGGCCACCTTCGCCACGGCCGCGGCACCGAAGTCACCTACTCCCGCCGGCCGGTAGCGGAGTACCAGGTCCACCGTTTCGCCAGCGGTCACGGTGACCGGACCGACGAGCTGCGGCGGGCGCATGATGCCCTCAACCGGGTCGGCACTCGCCGGAAGCGCGAGATACTCCTCGGCCGCCACGGTGCCGGCCACGGTGAGCTGGAAGGACCCGAGCCCGGAGGCGCCGACGAGGTAGGTCCCGGTCTGCGCCGCCGTCAGTCCAGTGTGGACCTCGATCTCGGCCACGTCGGAGAAGGACAGACCGTCGCCGTAGGAGTTGAGCCAGGCGTACGCGGTACCGGCCCGCTCCTCGACCCGCAACTCCCGCCCGTCGGCGGCGAGAAACCGGAGGCGTGCGCCCGCCGCTGCGGTCGGTACGCGCTGTGTGGTGCGGCCGCCCCGGGCGAACACCACGTCGACGTCCGGTCCGAAAGCGGCGCGGATGCCGTCCAGCGGCGAAACGGCGTACGGCGGGAAGACGGTCGCGCTTCCGCCGCCCATGGTGCGGGCCACGGCGGCGTTGGCGCCGATGACCGCCACCCGCCGAACCGCTCGCGGGTCGAGTGGCAGCAGACCCTCTTCGTTGCGCGCCAACACGAACCCGGCGGCCGCGGTGGCCCGCAGCTCGGCCGCCATCTCGTCGAGTGGCCACGGCGCGGGCGGGTCGGGGACGGCGACGCCGTCGAGCGCTCCGACGCGGCCAGCCAGGCGGAGCAACCGGTCCACCTTCTCGTCGACCAACTTCTCATCGAGTTCGCCGGCCCGGACCGCGGCGACCAGCGCGTCACCCCACGGGCCATGTGGACCCGGCATGACGAGGTCGGTTCCGGCGGCTGCGGACGCGAGTGACCGGCCGGCGTGCCAGTCGGTCACAACGACGCCGTCGAAGCCCCACTCGTCGCGCAGGATCTCGTCGAGCATCGGCGACTCGGTCATGGTGTGGCCGTTGACGCCGTTGTACGCCGCCATGACCGCCCAGACGCCGCCGTCGGTGACGATGAGTTCGAACGGCGTGAGGTACAGCTCGCGTAGTGTGCGTTCGTCGACCCGGACGTCGAGGCTGAACCGCTCGGTCTCCGAGTCGTTGGCGACGAAGTGTTTGACGGTCGCGCCGACACCCTGCGACTGCACGCCGCGTACGTACGCGACGCCCAGCCGGCCGGTGAGCAGGGGGTCCTCGCTGAAGCATTCGAAGTGGCGCCCGCCGTACGGCGTGCGGTGCAGATTCACGGTCGGGGCCAGCAGGACATCGACCCCTTTGCGGCGAGCCTCGGCGGCCAGCAGCCGGCCGATGCGCTCCACCCGCGGTTCGTCCCACGTCGCCGCGAGCGCGGTCGGCGACGGTACGTTGGCCGACCAGTCCCGCTCGTCCCACGTCCGGCCCCGCACTCCGGCCGGCCCGTCGGAGACGACCAGTTGCCGCAGCCGCACTGCCGGCTCGGGGTGCAGGGTCCAAAAGTCGGCACCGGTCAGCAACCGGACCTTCTGCTCCAGCGTCAGTCCGGCAAGACGCGACGGCGCCGACCGAGTCACGATGACCCGGTCACGAACGTGAACGAGCCGGACGGTGCACGGTAGACGGCGTAGTCTCCGTCGACACGGTCGAACTCGGCCCGGTCCGGCGCCCGCACGATGTGCCCACCCAGCAACGGAACCCAGACCTCAGCGCCGGTGTTGGGCGGCACGACGACGGTCAGTGTGAACCGTCCGTCTACTTTGGACCATTCGGAACGGGCGGTACCGTGCGGTGTCTCATAGGTACCCTCGACGGACGTCAGGTCGCCGACCACCTTGGGCCGGATGACCAGGCTCCGATAGGCGGTGGCGGCGGAACGGATACCTACGAGGTCGCGATGGAACCACTCCTCGATCTGGGCGAGGATCATGTGGTTCTTCGAGTCCCCGCGGTTCCACCGCTCCCCCATCGTCGTCATGCCGCCGGGGTTGGCGGTCGTCGACTCCATGAAGAAGCCGTAGCTGGGCTGCTCGTCCTCCTGCAGCACGTCCCACAGGACATCGTCCCGACCGCCGTCGGCGAGCGCCCGTACGGTCGGGGCCATGCCGATGGTGCCACCACTGAAGTGGGGACCGTCACCGGTCGGGTGGAAGGCGTACACCAGCTCGACGAGCGCGTCGAGCACGGCCGCCCGTTCGCTGTCGGGCACGAGCCCGGCATCGAGGGCCAGGGCCTGAGCGGCCTGCGTCGCGCCGGTGGTTCCGGCGTTGCCGTCGGTGGTGTACCGGCGCAGTGTGCTGTTGTAGAAGTGGGCGTTGAACGCGGCCTTGATGTCGCTGGCCAGCGCCTGATACGTCGCGGCATCGGCGAGATGACCGGTCAGCTCCGCCATCATGGCCATCTTGCTGACCATCGTGTAGTAGCCCCAGGTGCCGGTGATCCGGCCCGAGGTCTGGTCCGCCGAGACCCAGTCGGCGAGGGCGGCGTCGACGATGTGCTCGTCGGGGCCGGTACCGACCTTCTCCCGTTGGATGTAGTCGGCGAAGTCCACCATCTGGTCGTAGTACCGGGCCATGGTCTCGGTGTCGCCGTAGAGTTCGTACAGCAGCGCGGGTACGAGCACGATCGCGTTGCCCCAGTTGATTTCGTCGCCGAAGCGACCGGTGTAGCCCCAGTCGTAGACCGGGGTCTTCAGGGCAACGTTGCCGAACATGGGTGTGTCGGCGATCGACTGCCCTTCGACGAGGTGCCGGATGGTCGTCCGGAGGTAGGCGGCGAGCTCGTAGTCGCGGTGGATGGCGCCCATCGGCATGGTGTAGTCGGCCGGGTAGGACAGCTTCTCGCGCCCGGGGCAGTCGGTGAACACCGACATGATGTTGGCCGCGAAGGAGTACCGCGCCATCGTGTGGATCCGGTTGATGCGCGCGTTGGACGTGGTGATCGCACCGGCCGACGGCGTCTCGCCCTGCAGCCGCAGACCCCTGATGGTGTCCACAGTGGGCACGTACGTCTCCGGTAGGCCGGTCACCTGGATCCATTGCATGCCGAAGTAGTTGAAGTCCGGGTGCCACGTCTCCCCACCGGCGATGCCGGCAGTGGTGTAGGTGTCGAACAGGTCGATGCCGCGGCGGCCACCTCCACCCATGAGCGACGCTTGGTCCACGGTGCCGTCGGCCGCGAGCGACTCGGCGGGTGAGATGCGGACGGTGGTGCCGGCCGGTACTCCGTCCCGCAGGCGCAGCTCCGGCCAACCGACGATGTTCTGTCCGAAGTCGAAGACCCATGTGCCCGGTACCGGATTGGTCATCGACACCGGTGTGAACATCTCGACGACCTTCACCGGTTGAGCCGTGCGGGCGACCAGCTTCGTGGCGAGGTTCGGCGCCGGCGCGATACCGGCATCGATCCAGCCCATGTCCGACCCGTCACGCCGCTTCGCTGTGGCCGACAGGTCGGCGCCGGGCCGATCCCAGCCGACCTGTTCGCGGCGGGCGTCGTAGTCCGCACCGGAATACCAGGCGTCGGTGACGAGGGCGCCGAGGCCTGCACGCCAGCTTCGGTCCGATACGACGACATCGGTCGCCCCGTTGGGGTACGAAATCTCCAGTCGCGCGATCAGCCGTGGCGTGACCGCCGCACCGGCACTCGGGTCGGTGGCGGCGACGTTGTTGCCCGACCCGGTCACCGTGGCTCCGGCGAGGTGCGGCTTGGACAGGCCGGGAGTGAACTCCACCTCGGCGGTACCGATGGCCGTGATGGTGCGGGACTCGAGGTTGTCGCCGCCATCGCCGGTGTCGACGTTGATGGTGCCGCCGACATGGTAGTTGGCGACGTTGTCCAGTTGCACGTTCGTGGCGCCCGCGTCGGCGCTCGCGACCAGAACGCTGCTGCCCTTCAGCTGGCTCTGCCACCACGAGTACGGTGACGTCCGTCCGACGGCTGGGTTGGTGACACTGCGGCGGACATAGGCCGGGCCGTTGCCGAGCCGCACGCCGAGCGTGTTGTCACCGCGGCGCAGCTCGTTCGTGACGTCGTAGGTCCGGTACTCACTCGACAGCTGGTAGTTCGAGTTGCCGGGCGCGAGCACCTCGTCGGTGAGCGTCCTGCCGTTGAGCGTCGGCAGGTGAAGCCCGACCCCGGACAGGTACAGGCGCGCGTGACTGATCCGACTGTCCACAGTGAACTGGCGGGCGAAGATGGGCATGGGTTGGTTCTCGGTGCGACCCGGATACTCGATCCAGCGGGCAGATCCCCAGTCGCTCTGCTGGAGTAGACCCATCTCCCACGACGACGGCTCACTCCAGTCCGACGGCCGGCGGTCGGCGTCCCAGACCCTGACCCGCCACATGACCGGTTCGCGCGAGGTGAGCTGTTGCCCGGCGTAGCGGACGCCGGACTGCAGGGCGGACTCGACCCGGCCGGAGTCCCAGACCAGATCTCCGCGCCGCAGGTTCGCCGAACTGGTCGCGGCCTGGATCTGGTACGCCGTCTGCCGGTCACCCGGGCACGCCAGACGCGCGCGCGGCCGGTAGCAGGGATGGCCGGCGGCGCGCGGAGTCTCAGCCATCTGCCAGGCCAGCAGAGGGTTGGTGTCGTCGATGCCCAACGGCTCGTCGTGCCGGCCGTCCACCCGCAGGTCGACGACCCGGACGTTGGGTTGGTCGCTGACTGCTACGGCCGGCGCGGCGGTGAGTGCCTGCGTCCCGGCCAGGACGAGAAACCCCGCGAGTACGCGCATTCGATGCTTTTCCATGGACACGAGCAGCTCCTCCCCAGGGGTACGAACGTGACCTTGGTGGCCCGCCGGCCGCGGGTAGCGGCCGGCGGGTGGCGGTTGGATCAGGAGCCGGCTTTGTAGTCGGCGTCCATCTTGGCCAGCACCTTGTCCGGTGTGGACTGTCCACTGAAGATTTCCTGGAGCCCGGACAGCATGCTCTGCTGCACCTTGGCGTTGGGCCAGAGCTGGTCCATGAACGGCACGGTGCGGTTGTCGTTGATGAACTTCGCGACATCGGCCAGTGCCGGGTCGATGCTGGAGCCGGCGTCCGCGAGCGATGGCAGGCTGCCCTGCTTCTTGTTGAACACGCTCATGCCGGCGGGCGACATGACGAAGTTGACGAACTTCAGCGCCAGTTCCTTGTTCTTCGTCTTGGCGTTGATGCCGTATCCGGCGCCCGCCGCGGCGGGCATGACGGTCTTCGCCGGGTCGTCGGTGGCCGGTAGCGGCTTGAGGACGAAGGTACCGCTCGGGTTCTTGCCCTTTAGCAGTGCGACCACCCAGTTGCCCTGGACGATGCCGAGGGTCTTGCCCGTGGCGGCGAGGTCCTGGCTGGCCTCGTAGTTGGTGCCGAGTGGGTTCTTCTGGAAGCAGCCGGTCCGGTCCATCTCGATGTACTTGGCCATCGCGGTGGTCCACGCCGAGCTGGCGAAGGTGGCTTGACCGGCTTGCATCTTGGTGTCGAAGTCGCGGTCGTCGGCGTACACGGTCGTGGCGACCAACGCGTACAGGACGATCTGGGTCACCCAGTTGTCTTGGTTGCCCAGCGCGAACGCGGGCGTCCCCTTGGCGGCGGCGGCCCGGCAGAAGGCCAGCAGCTCGGTCCAGGTGTTCGGCGGCGTGAGCCCCGCCTTGTCGATGGCCTGCTGGTTGTAGATCGCGCCGATGCCGTTGACCCCGAACACCGCGTTGTACGTCTTGCCCTGGTACTGGGCAACGCCCTTGAGGCCCGCGGGTAACTTGGCGGCCCACGGTTGGTCGGACAGGTCCATCAGGTAGCCCGGCTTTGCCAGGACGTAGGTGGCCCCCGGGTTGCCGTTGCCCGGCCAGACCGTCATCACGTCGGGCGCGGTACCGGAGGCGAGCTGGGTACGGATCTGTTGCTGGTACTGGTCGGCGCCGCTGGTGGTGAAGTTAACCTTGACACCGGGGTTGGCCGCCTCGAATGCTTTGACGACGTCCTCGATGGAGCCTTGGTCGACGGAGGCGAGGGTGAGGGTGGTGGACGTGGTGCCGGAGCCGGTGTTGGTGCCGCCGCTACAGGCGGACACCACTGTGGCGGCGGCGAGCGCGACCACGAGAGCCGACAGTCTGCGTATGTTCATCATGTCTCCCGGAGGAAGGGGCGGTCATTCGAGTCGGCGCCGGGTGCGACGGCGCTGACGGTGTAGCGGCCGGACGTCAGCCGTAGGGTCGCCCCTGCGGCTGACGACTCGACCCCGAGAACCCCTGGCTGGTCGGCCGCGGGCGCGTCGCTCTCTCGCACGCTGCCCGGGTCGGGCGTGGGGATCTCCAGCACGGCGGTGCTACCGGGTGGCACCGTGACGGTCACGGTGATCCGCCCGTCGACCAATGACCATCCACAGTGGACAAGCCCCCGTACGGTCTCCTGTTCGGCCCGTGCCCACGTGAGCCGGCCGCCGGGCGTCGGGCGCAGCACCAGTTCGCGGTATGCCACCGAGCCGGGCGTCTGGTCGATGCCGGCAACCCGGCCGAACAGCCAGTCGCCGATGCTGCCCAGGCTGTAGTGGTTGAAGGAGTTCATCGTGGCGGACTGGAATCCGCCGTGCTCGGTCCAGCCGTCCCAGCGTTCCCAGATCGTGGTGGCGCCGTGCCGGATGGAGTACCCCCACGACGGGTACTCGTCCTGGTGCAGCAAGGCGTATGCCAGGTCGGCCCGCCCGTGGTCAGCCAGCACCGGACAGAGCAGAGCGGTGCCCACGAACCCGGTCGTGAGCCGGTAGTCACGCTTTTCGATGTCGGCGGCGAGGTGCTCCACGGCGGCCGGTACCAGTTCCTCGGGCAGGAGCCCGAACGCCAGCGCCAGCAGGTAGCCGGTCTGGGTGCCACCCTCGACGGTTCCGTCGTCGCCGACGTACGAGTCGATGAACGCGGACCGGATCGCGGCGTGCAGGGTGCGATGCTCGGCCGCCTCGCGGCGCCGGCCCAGGACGTCGGCGGCGTCGGCGACGATCTGCGTACTGCGGGCGAAGTAGGCGGTAGCCAACACGTCCCGCGGGGTGGCCGCGTCGACCTGGAGCCAGTCGCCGTACGAGTTACCGGTGCGGTGCCGCCATCGCAGATCGGGGTTGTGCCGCCGGATGTGTCCGATCCAGGCGAGCATCGCGTCGAAGGACCGCTCGAGCACCCGCCGGTCGCCATAGGTGCGCCACAGGTGCCAGGGAACGATGACCCCGGCGTCACCCCAGGCAGGCGCCGCCTCACGGTCCAGGACCATGACCGGCGCGACATCGCGGAAGGCGCCGTCGGCATCCTGCCCGTCGACCACATCGCGCATCCAGCGGGCGAAGAACGCCGAGACATCGGCGTTGCGGCTCGCGGTCGAGGCGAAAATCTGCGCGTCGGCCAGCCAGCCGAGACGTTCGTCGCGCTGCGGGCAATCGGTGGGTACCGAGACGAAGTTGCCGCGCTGCCCCCAGACGATGTTGGACTGCAGCTGGTTGACCAACGGTTCGGAGCACTCGAAGTCCCCGGTCCACGGGGTGTCGCTGTGCAGCACTCGGGCCACAATGTCCGAAGTGGACAGCTCGCCGGGATGGTTGTTGACTTCGGCGTACCGGAAACCGTGGACCGTCAACCGCGGCTCGAAGACCTCGACCTCGTCGCCGCCGGTGGTGTAGACGTCGGTGGCGGCCGCCCGGCGCAGGTTGGCGACGTACAGCTCCCCGTCGACGAGCATCTCCGCGTGGCGCAACACGATCCGACACCCCGGCACGGCACCCCGGACGGTCAGCCGTACCCGGCCGACCAGGTTCTGTCCAAAGTCGACGATGAACCGGCCGGAGCCCTTCGGGTGAACGGCTACCGCCGCCACGTCGCGGGTTACCCGTACCGGATGGTCGGGTTCGGCCACGAGCGGTCCGGGTTCGGTGTCGAGCACGGCGACCGGCCGGAAGCCGCTGGCGTCAGCGTGGTCCCAGCCCGGTACGGCCTGACGGGCGTCCACGTGCTGGCCCATCAGCAGGTCCGCGGAGCGGATCGCGCCGGGCCCCTCGGTCCAACCGGCGTCGGTGGCCACCACCTGGCGCGAGCCGTCGGCGAAGTCGAGTACGAGTTGAGCGAAGAACGCGGGACGGTCACCGTAGTGCATCGCGGCGCGGCGCGGGTCGAACCCGATGTACCCGGACCACCAGCCGTCGGCGACGATCGCGCCGAGCACGTTGCCGCCCTCGCGCAGCAGCGCGGTGACGTCGTAGGTCTGGTACTGGATTCTGTGGTGGTACTCCGTCCAGCCCGGTGCCAGCTCGGTGTCGCCGACCCGCGAGCCGTTGAGCCGGGGTTCGTAGATGCCCCGGGCGGTGGCGTACAGCCGCGCCCGCACCGGCAGTCGGTCCACAGTGAACTGTCGACGCAGGTACAGCGGCGGCGGGCCCGATGTCGGTGCCGGGTCGTGGTTCTGCGGAGGATCGGAGTGCGGCTGGCCCAGCTGGTCGCGCCCGACCCACACCGCCGCCCAGTCGTCGCGGTGCAACAGCCCGGTCTCGAACCAGCTCTGCGCTGTCCCGGCCGGCGTACCGGTCTCGTCCCAGACCTCGACCCGCCAGTGGTACCGGGTGGCCGAGCGCAGCACCGGCCCGTCCCACGGCACGAGCACCGTGTCGCCGGAGTCCCGCCGTCCGCTGTCCCACAGCAGGCGGGTGGGATCGTCGAGGTCCGCCGACCGCTCGGCGGCGGTGACGCGGTACGCCGTCTGCGCCGCTCCCCGCCGGCCGCTGGCCAGCTTCCAGGACAGCCGGGGACGCGGTTCGCCGATCCCGAGCGGCTCGTGCCGTTGCTCGGTCGAAAGGCCGTACGGACGTAGCGCGTGTGTCATCCCCTGAGCCCTCCGGCGAAACCGTTGATGATGCTGCGTTGCAGCGCGAAGTAGACGGCCAGGATCGGCACGATGCTGATCACCAGCGCGGCGAAGACGAGGTTCCAGTCGGCGACGAACTGGCCGAAGAAGCCCGCGATCGCCACGGGCATCGTTTGTTGGGTACTGCCGCTGAGGTACAGCAGCGGGGTGAAGAAGTCGTTCCACACCCCGACCGCGTTGAGGACCAGAGCGGTGACGGTCACCGGCTTGAGCATCGGGAAGACTACGTACCGGAAAGTCTCGAACGACGTGCAGCCGTCGATGAACGCGGCGTCCTCGAAGTCGCGCGGCAGGGCGCGCATGAACCCGACGTAGAGGAAGATCGTGAACGGCGCCTGCAGGCCGGAGTAGAACAGGATCAGCGCCCACACGGTGCCGAGCAGGCCGAGGTCGCGCATCGTCTGGTAGAGCGGCAGTGCGGCGAGCTGGAACGGCAGTACCAGACCCAACATGATCAGCAGGTACGTGCCACGCGACCATCGAGCGGTGGCACGCGCCAACGGGTACGCGGCCAGCGACGAGACGGCCAGCACGATGAGGACGCTGCCCGCCGTCACCAGCACGCTGTTGACGAGCGCACCCCCGAGGCGGCCCTGATCCCAGGCTTGCGCGAAGTTGTCCAGCGTCGGTGACGTGGTCGGCCGGATCGGCGAGGAGGTGTCCGAGGGAGCCCGGAAGGCCAGGTTCACCAGTACGTAGACCGGAAAACCGATCACCGCGGCGGTACCGACCATCGCCATCTCGAGGCCGAACGTCCGCAGCGTGTAGCGGTTCACGACGCGGCCCTCTCGTTGCGGGACAGCACGAGGTACTGTCCACTGGAGACGATCGCCACGATGATCGTGAGTACGACCGCGAGCGCGATGCTGTACCCGAACTCGCCGAGCGTGAACGCGTCTTTGTAGATCAGCGTCGAGATGGTGTCGGTGGCGTGCCCGGGCCCGCCGTTCGTCAACGCGTACACCTGGTCGAAGAGCTTGATGCCGCCGATGATCGACAGCATCAGGTTGACGGTGAACGCCGGGGCCAGCAGCGGCCGGGTCACTGACCAGAAGCGCCGCACCGGGCCGGCGCCGTCCATGTCCGCGGCCTCGTAGATCTCCCTCGGCACCGACTGGAGACCGGCCAGGAAGATAACCATCGAGTACCCGGCGAACTGCCACACGATCACGCCCACCACCGACCACAGCGCCAACTGCGGATCGCCCAGCCAGTCCTGCTGCCAGGAACTCAGCCCCACCGCGGACAGCAGGCTGTTGACCGCGCCATCCGGGCCGAGCAGGTTGCGCCACAGGTACGCGGTCACGATCGGGGTGATCACGGCCGGGGCGAACAGGAAGACCCGTAGCACGTTGCGCGACCTGATCATGGTGTTGACGCCGAGCGCCAACAACAGCCCGACGCCGTTCTGGATGATCGTGATCGACACGGCGATCAGCAGGGTGTGTCGGATCGCCTGTACCGCGTCGGGATCGCGGGACATCTGCCGGAAATTGTCCAGCCCGATGAAGGACAAGCTCGGGTCGAGACCATCCCAGTCGGTGAAGGCGTAGTAGATGCCGCGAGCACTCGGTACCAGCACGACGAAGGTGAAGAGCAGCATCGCCGGCAACGCGAACCACCACGGTGGGGTCGCGTGCCGCCGGTCGTTCGAGGCAACTCTCACTCACGATGTCCAGTCTCTTGAAACGTTTCATTCCATAAGGCGCACGGGGGCCAGCGCCGTGCCTGGCCGTGCGGCGGTACCGGCATGGCGTGGGTAACGTTTTCCAAAATGTTGCGCCCGACCCTAGGAGT
>DASRII010000186.1:0-43362 GCA_035650075.1 Micromonosporaceae bacterium
CGCGTCTGCGGTGGCCGACGGGCCGACGGCGTTGCGGGAGGCGTTGTCGGCCGGTGAGGTCAATGTTGAGCAGGCGCAGGCGATCGCCGCCTGCGTGACCGCCCTGCCGGGCGAGGTGGGGCCGGACACAGTGGACAAGGCCGCCACGGTCCTGGTCGGTCACGCCGCGGAGCACGACGCGGTCGGGTTGCGCCGGTTGGGGCAGCGGATCCTCGAAGTGGTGGCGCCCGAGGTCGGCGAGGAACTGGACCGCAAAGCGTTACTGCGGGCGGAGGAGCAGGCGTTGCGGGGCCGGTTCCTGTCCCTCTCCGCGACCGGGGACGGTGCGGTGCGGGTGCTGGGCCGGCTCGATGTGGAAGCGGCGGCGGTGGTGCGGGCGGCGTTGGATCCGCTGTGTGCCCCGGGTCGGCTGGTCGACGACGACCGCAGCCCGGGGCAGCGGCGCGCTGACGCCCTGGTGGAGATCTGCCAGGTGGCGTTGCACACCGGCGACCTACCGGACAACGGCGGCGAACGACCCCAGGTCGTGGTCACCGTCGGGTACGAGACGCTGCTGCGGGGGCTGGGCAGCGCCGTGTTGGACACCGGCGAACTGCTGACCCCGGAGGCCGCCCGAAGGCTCGCCTGCGATGCCAGCATCCTGCCCGCGGTGTTGGACGGCGCCGGTCAGCCGCTGGACCTGGGTCGGGAACGGCGGCTGATCACCGGAGCACTCCGCCGAGCCCTGGTCATCCGGGACGGTGGCTGCGCGTTCCCGGGTTGTGACAGATCGGCCAAATGGTGCGACGGGCATCATGTTGTCCACTGGGTCGACGGTGGCGCGACCTGCCTGGAAAACTCGGTTCTCGTTTGTGGGTTCCATCATCGGCTGCTGCACAAGGGCGACTGGACCGTCCACATCGGACATCATGGACGACCCGAGTTCACCCCACCGGCCTGGATCGACCCGCACCAACGACCACGCCGCAACGCATACCACCGGCGGCAGTGAGGGGATTGCAGCGGTACGGTTCGCTCCCAAGTACATTGCGGTGACGGGATCCTTCGAGTCACTGGAGTGGGCATGGTGGGCGCAACGGCACGGGTGGCGATCGTCACCGGGGCGGCGCGTGGCATCGGGGCAGCAACCGCGCGGCGGCTGGCTGCGGACGGGCTGGCGGTCGCGGTGCTGGACCTGGACGAGGCGGCGTGCGGTGCCACCGTGGAGGCCATCACGGGTGCCGGTGGGGAGGCCGTGGCGGTCGGCGCGGACGTGTCCGACGCCGAAGCGGTAAGCGTCGCCGTCGAGCGGGTCGTCACGTCGCTCGGCCCACCGGTCGTACTGGTGAACAACGCCGGTGTCACCCGCGACAACATGCTGTTCAAGATGACGGACGAGGACTGGGACACGGTCCTCGGCGTTCACCTGCGGGGGGCGTTCCTGATGTCCCGCGCGGTACAGGCACACATGGTCGAGCAGCGCTGGGGGCGGATCGTCAACCTCTCCAGCGTGTCGGCGCTCGGCAACCGTGGCCAGGTGAACTACGCGGCGGCAAAGGCCGGCATGCAGGGCCTCACGAAGACCCTCGCGATCGAGTTGGGGCAGTTCGGCGTGACCGCCAACGCCGTCGCACCAGGGTTCATCGTCACCGACATGACCGCCGCGACCGCGGCCCGCGTCGGCGTGGACTTCGAGGAGTACCAGAAAGCCGCCGCGGCGCAGATCCCGGTACGGCGGGTCGGTCAGCCGGAGGACGTCGCGAACGTCATCGCCTTCCTCGCCAGCGACGGGGCGTCGTTCGTCTCCGGGCAGGTGATCTACGTGGCCGGCGGACCGAGAACATGACCAGCAACGGGCTACGAGAGCGAGTCGCCGACTTCTTGACGGCGCATGACCCGGCGACGACACCGCGGTTGGAGTTCCTGCGCGCAAGGTTCGACGCTGGGCTGGCCTGGGTCCACTTCCCGGATGGGCTGGGCGGGCTGGGCCTGCCCCGTGAGCTGCAGACCACTGTGGACGGACTGTTCACCGCCGCGGGCGCGCCGTCCAACGAACCGGAGCGGATCGGTATCGGGCTGGGCATGGCGGCGCCGACGATCCTGCGGTACGGCACGGACGAGCAACGCAAACACTTCCTCCGTCCACTATGGACCGGTGAGGAGGTGTGGTGCCAGCTGTTCAGCGAGCCGGGCGCGGGCTCGGATCTCGCGGCGCTGGCGACCCGGGCCACGCGGGAGGGCGACGACTGGGTGGTGACCGGGCAGAAGGTGTGGACGTCCACCGCACACCAGGCCCGGTGGGGGATCCTCGTCGCGCGTACCGATCCGGACGTGCCCAAGCACCGCGGCATCACGTACTTCGTCTGCGACATGACGGATCCCGGCGTCGAGGTCCGGCCGCTACGACAGCTGACCGGCGAGGCCGAGTTCAACGAGGTGTTCCTTACCGGGGTACGCATCCCGGACGCGCACCGGATCGGCGACGTGGGCGCCGGATGGCAGGTAGCCCAGACCACATTGATGAACGAACGGGTCGCGATCGGCGGGCGGGCGGTACCGCGGGAGGGCGGCATGATCGGCGTGGTGGCCGGCCTGTGGCGTACGCGTCCCGAACTGCGCCGGGCGGCACTGCACGACGCGCTGATGCGCTACTGGGTCGAGGCGGAGGCGGCCAGGCTGACGCGCGAGCGGCTGCGCCAGCAGTTGGCCGCGGGTGAACCGGGGCCGGAGGGCTCGGCCGCGAAGCTCGTGTTCGCCCGACTCAACCAGGAGATCTCCGCTTTCGAACTGGAGTTGCTGGGCGAGGAAGGACTGCGGTACGACGACTGGACGATGCGCCAACCGTCTACTGTGGACTTCACCGGCCGGAGCCCGGGCTACCGGTACCTACGGGCCAAGGGCAACTCGATCGAGGGCGGCACGTCCGAGATCCTCCGTACGATCATCGCCGACCGGGTGCTGGGTCTGCCGGCCGAAGCGCGGGTCGACGTCCAGGTGCCGTGGAAGGCCCTGCCCAAATGAAGGCCCTGCCCAAATGAAGGACGTGCCCAAATGAAGGACGTGCCCAAATGAAGGACGTGCCGAAGTGAACCTGCTCTACACCGACGTCGAAGAGGATCTGCGGGCCAGCGTCCGGGACTTGCTGACGGACCGCTGCCCGCCGGAGACCGTCCTTCGCTGGGCCGAACAAGACCAGCCGTACGACAAGGCGCTGTGGCGCATGCTCGCCACCGAGCTGGGCTGCGCCGGGCTCGCGGTACCGGAGGAGGTGGGTGGAGCCGGGGCGAGCCTGCGCGAATGCGCCGTGGTCATGGAGGAGCTGGGACGCGCGCTGGCGCCGGTACCCTTCCTCGGTAGTTCGGTCATGGCCACGACGGCGCTGCAGGTGGCCGGCGAGACCGCGCTGCTCGCGGACCTGGCGTCCGGCGCGCGGACAGCGGCGCTGGCACTGCCGTTCTCCGCCGCACCGGGCTTATGGGCGCCTGCCGAGGAGACCGTCACCAGCGTGGCGGACGTGGCAACAGCCGACGTGCTGCTGGTTCCCGCGACCGACGGTCTGTACACAGTGGACACCACGGCCGTGGTCCGCACTCCGGTGACGTCGCTGGACCTGACCCGGCCGCTGTGCGACCTGACTATCGACCGGGCCGGTGCGACGCGGATCGCCGATGCCGAGACCGGGCGCCGGGCGGTCGACGCCGCGTTGGTAGCCGGTGCGGCGCTGCTGGCCTCCGAGCAGCTCGGGGTCGCGCAGTGGTGCCTGGACACGACGGTGGCGTACGTGCGCACGCGGCACCAGTTCGGCCGGCCGATCGGCTCGTTCCAGGCCATCAAGCACCGGCTGGCGGAGCTGTGGGTGGCCGTGGCCCAGGCTCGGGCGGTCGCGCGTTACGCGGCGGGTTGCGTGGCAATCGCCGACGAGGACGCGCCCGTGGCGGCCGCGCTGGCGCAGGCGTTCTGCGGCCCGGTCGCGGTCACCGCGGCGGAGGAGTGCGTGCAGCTGCACGGCGGGATCGGCTTCACCTGGGAGCATCCCGCGCACCTCTACCTCAAGCGCGCCAAGAGCACCGCGCTCGCGCTCGGCACGGCGGATCACCACCGCGCGGCACTAGCCGAACTCGTCGACCTACCCCAGGCCTCAACCCAGGTAGCGTGACACCGTCTCGGCTACGCAACACGGCTTCGACGCGCCCTCGAGCTCGATCGTCACCCGGCTGGTCACCTGCACGCCGCCGTCGATACTGTCCACTGTGGCCAGTTCGACGCCGGCCCGCACCCGGCTGCCGACCGGCACCGGATTGGGGAAGCGGACGCGGTTGAGGCCGTAGTTGATGCCCATCCGCACGCCGTCGACGTGGTAGACCTCGTGCGCCAGCATCGGCACCAACGACAGCACCAGGAAGCCATGCGCGATCGTCGTGCCGAACGGGCCCGCCTTTGCGCGCTCGACATCGACGTGGATCCACTGGTGGTCTCCGGTCGCGTCGGCGAACTGGTTCAGCTGGTCCTGGGTGACGTCGTGCCACGAGCTGTAACCGAGGTGCTCGCCGGCCGCACCGGCCAGCTCCGCGAGGGAGGCGAAGGTTCTCATAGCGCGGATCGTAGGGCAAGGCGCGCCGTTAGGCGCCGCGGCGGGTGCAGACCGGGTCGCTGCCGGCCGTCACCTCGGTGCTGTAGACCAGCGTGAGCACGAAACAGTACTGGAGAGTCGGGTTGAGCCCGAACACCGTGTAGGTCGTCGAACCAGGCAGCAGTGTCTGGAACGGCCGTGCAGGGTTGTTGCCGCTGGACCCGGACACGAACAACGGTCCCTCCGCTCCGGCCGGCAGGATCCATGTCAGCTCGACGGAGGTGCCGTGGTCCACGAGGCGGATGTCGCGTGGCGCCTCGGCGGCTACGGCCGGCGCCGTCGTGGGCGAGCCGGTCGCGGACGTCTGGGCCGTGTCTGTCGACTGTGGAGCGCGGGTACGGGCCAACGCCACCGCTCCGGCACCCGCCGCGACGAGCACCGCGGCCAGTCCGAGCAGCACAGCGATCCGGGTGGTGGCCGCGCGGTGCCTCGGTCGCCGCGCCGGTGCCGGGACCGTTGCGATCTGGACGGGGGCGGGAACGAGCGCCGGGGGAGCGGTGACCGGCTCCGGAGCCTCGTCCGGCGGCCATTCGATCACCCGAGCCCGCTGGACCGGAACGGTCTGGGTGCGTCCGTGGCCGCACTGGTGGTCAGGATCCGGGGGTGCGTGCTGGAGCGCTACGACGGCGAAGGTGAGCGGGTCGTCGGCGGGCAGGTGGTACTGGCACGCCAGCCGCGCCTCGTCCAGGTACTCCTGCGCGACCGCGAACTCCCCGCAGTCCCGGGCCATCCGCCCGAGCCGCGCCGCCATCCTGATCGACGCCGGATCGCCCTCACCGTACGCTTCCCGGTGTGCCGCCAGCGCCGCGGCAAGCGTCGCGCGCGCCCGCGCGCAGTCGCCCTGCGCGTGCCACGCGGTGGCGAGGTCGGCCTGTGCGGCCAGAGCGGGACGGGACCTACTACCCTCCACTGTGGACAGTGTCTCGGCCAGGTACTCGTACAGCTCGCCGGCGTCGGCGTGGCTGCCCATCGTGCGCAGCACCGACGCGAGTGTCGCCGCCGCCGCCAACGTCTCCGCGTGGGTCGGGCCGAACACGTCGAGGCAGGTGTCGTACGCGACCTCGGCCGAACTCCGGGCGGTGTGCGGGTCGCCGAGCGCGGCGAGTACCGACGCGAACAGGCGGGTCGCCACGGCCACGTCCGGATCCCGTACCTGCGGTGGCAGGCCGGCGAGCGCGTCGCGCAGGACCAGGTGGGCGCCGGCGAGGTCGCCGTCCTGGCACAGCCGTCGCGCGTCCTCGGTCGCCACAGCGAGGGAGTCAGGGTAGGGCATGACGTCATCGTCACCCGTCAACTACCGAATGTGCTACCCCAAAGAAGTGCCGGCATGAGTCCACGCCCTCGATCGCGATGCCGTGGCCGGCGTGCCGGGCCGTCCAGATCTCCCGAGTCAGGCGCAGCCGCGGCATGTCGTCGGCGCCGTCGCCGCGGGCATGCCGGCCCACTCCGTTGTCGACGTAGCCGAGTGCTCGCGAGACGCCCAGCGAGGCCGCGTTGTCGTGCCACGCCTCGGTTTCGGCCACCTCCGCACCGAGCGCGTCGAACGCGAGCGCCAGGACGGCCAGTCGCATCGCCTTGCCGACGCCTTGCCCGCGCCAGCGGGTCGCCAGCCAGGACGCGGTCTCGACCGTACGCAGGACAGCGAAGTTGGCCGCCTCGATCTCCTGTACGCCGGCGAGATCGTCATCGACCAGGACGGTGAAGTCCAGCCGCCAGGTCTCCGGCCGCCAGGAACCGAGGCTCGACCAGTACGACTGGTGCAGCGCGATGGCGGCGTTGGTATGCGCATCGACACCCGGATACCTCGGCAACCGCGGGTCGGTCTCGACGTCGTCGGCGCGGATCTCGGCGAGGGGTACCAGGTCGGCCTCGGTCGTGGGCCGCAGCGTCAGCTCGCCGGCGCCGGTACGCGTGCGGAGGCGGATGTCGAACACCGGCCAGTACGGATGCATCCCGGCATCGTCGCACCCGCCTCCACAGCGGTCAGTCCTTCTTCTTCAGCTCGACCCTCTCGATGTACCCGACGAGCCGCTCGACGTGGGCGGCAGTCTTGCGAACATCATCGTGTACGAGGTCGATGCGGGCCTCGAGCCGCTGCTCGACCGCATCGATCTTCTTGTCGACCTCATCGAACCGCCTGTCGATCGCGTCGAACCGACCGTCGGCCTTTGCCTCGAGTGCCTCGACTCTCTTGTCGATCTCGATGGTCGCATCGGCCAACTGCCGCATGTGTCCGACGAAGGTCGAGTTACGGTCGAGGTCGTCGAGCAGGTTTCTCAACGAGGCTCGAGCCCCCGTGTCTTGCGCTGGCATTCGCTGATCCCTTCGATCCGTAGCGATGAGTCAGCCGGCTCCCAAGGGCGACCGCCCCGGCACGGAATCACTCTACGAGCACCGGAATCAATGGCAAAACTGCAAAATTCGCGCCTCGGCGTGTCACCAACTGGCGTGTCTACAGTCGCCGCTGGCGGTCAGCGGCTCGACCTGGAGCGTCGCGTGCTCGATGCCGTACTCGTCGCGCAGCACGGCCTGCGCGGTCGACAGCACGGGGGACAGGTCGCCGCTGCGTTCGATGCTCAGGTGGGCGGAGGCGACGTCCATGCCGGAGGTGAGGGTCCACACGTGCAGGTCGTGGACGTCGGCCACACCCGGGACGGCGGCGAGCGTCCGCTGTACCGCCGTAACGTCCACATGGGACGGTGCGGCCTGGACGAGCACCCGTACCGCGGCCCGGCCGAGGGCCCACGTGCGCGGCAGGATGAACAGGCCGACCGCGGCGGCGATCAGCGGGTCGGCGTACCACCAGCCGGTGCCCAAGATGATGAGCGCGGCCACGATCACGCCGGCGGAGGCGACCAGGTCACCGAGTACTTCGAGGTACGCGCCGCGCACGTTGAGGCTCTCCCGCGCGCCGCCGCGCAGCAGCCCGAACGCGACGATGTTGGCCAGCAGGCCGGCTATCGCCACGATGAGCATCGGGCCGGCATCGACCTCGTGCGGCGAGAGCAGGCGGCGGATCGCCTCGACGAGCACGTAGATCGTGACAGCGAACAGCAGGACGGCGTTGGCCAGCGCGGCGAGTACCTCCACCCGGTACAGCCCGAACGTACGTTGAGAGCGGCGACTGCCCCACGGCCGGCTCGCGACATTGATGGCCGCGAGCGCCATGCCGATGCCGAGGACGTCGGTGAACAGGTGTGCGGCGTCCGAGAGCAGGGCGAGTGAACCGGTCAACCAGGCGGTGACCGCCTCAGCGACCATGAAGACGGCCAGCAGGGCGAATGCGGCCCACAGCCGGCCGCGGTACCGGCGACCGGCGTGCTGTGACCCCGCATGCCCTGACCCCGCATGCCCCGAGCCAGCGTGAGCACCCATCGCCACAACCTTCCCGCGCGAAACGCTAACGGGCAAGCCAATCGGCCGAGGTACCGACCGTGACCAGGCGTTGGGTCGCCCGGGTCAGGGCCACGTACAGCGTGCGTACACCGGCTGGGGGCCCGGCCGCCTCGACGAGCAGATCCGCCGGTTCGACGAGCGCGACCGCGTCGTACTCCATGCCCTTGGCTTCCAGACTCGACACCACCTGCAGACGGTCGGGAGCGAGCCCAGCGACCCAGCCGGCGACCTCGGCGCGGCGCGCGATCGGGGCGATGACGCCGACCGTACCGTCCACTTCGGACAACAGCGCTTCGGCGGTGGACCGCACGGTGGCCTCCAGCGCGGCCGAAGGCACGACCTCGTGCGAGGGCGGTACGCCGGTCGACCGCACCGCCCGCGGCAGGTCGGCGTCTGGCACGGCGCGGAGCACCACGGACGCGGCGAGCGCGAAGATCTCGGCCGAGTTGCGGTAGTTGGTGGTCAGCGTGTACTCGTGCCGCCTCCGGGCGCCGGACCCGCTCATGCCGAGGGCGGTGTCCCGCGCCTCCACGAGCTCGACCGGGTCGCCGGCCCAGGCCGACTGGGCCGGGTCGCCGACGACCGTCCAGCTGGCGTGGCGGCCCCGCCGTCCGAGCATCCGCCATTGCATCGGGGAAACGTCCTGCGCCTCGTCGACGACGACGTGGGCGTAGTCCCGGTAGTCGTCGGCCCGGCGGGCGGCCGCGAGCCGGGCCCGCTCGGTGGCGGCCGTCGCACCCCGTACGCCGACGGTCCGGTAGAGGTCCCGCTGCCGGCGCGGCGGAGCGGGCGGATCGCCGAGCAGTTCGTCGAGCTCGTCGAGCAGCGCCACGTCAGCGACGGTCGGTCCCAGCTCCAGGGACGCGAACGACGCCGCCAGCGCGGAAATCTCCACTGTGGACAGCACACCACCGGCGCACCGGGCAAGCAACGCGGGGTCGGCCAGCCACGCCAGTACCGAGGACGGCTCCAGGAGAGGCCACCAGGCGCGGAAGAACGCCCGTACCTCCGGCCGGTCCTCGACATCGGAGATGAACTCCTCGCGCTTGCGGGATCCGTACCCCAGCGTCTCCTCTGCCTCCCGCCACAGCGCGTCGAGCAGGCCGGCGGTGGCCGCGGCGCGCACCTCGTTGCGCCGCCCTCCGCGCGGTAGCGCGGCCCGGCGGATCCGGGCCAGCTCCTCGTCGTCCACCCGCAGCAGCTGCCCCCGGTAGAGCAGCCGTAGCTCGGTCGGCGCGTCCGGTACCGGGCCGCGCACCGCCCGGCCGAGCACCCGCCGCATGCGCAGCGAACCCTTGACGGCGGCCAACTCGGGCGGGTCGACCCGGGACGCCTCGACACCCTCCACAATGGACCCGAGCGAACGCAGGGTGGCGCTCTCCTCGCCCAGCGACGGCAGTACCTGGCTGATGTAGTTCACGAACACCGGCGACGGCCCGACCACCAGCACCCCGCCGCCGGCGAACCGGGCGCGATCGGAGTAGAGCAGGTACGCCGCCCGGTGCAGGGCGACCGCTGTCTTACCGGTACCCGGGCCGCCCGACACGAGCGTCACGCCCGACGCCGGCGAGCGGATCGCCTCGTCCTGCTCGCGCTGGATCGTGGCCACGATGTCGCGCATGCCACGCCCGGTGGTACGGCTGAGCGCGGCGAGCATCGCCCCGTCGCCGACGACGCGCAGGTGCGGCGGCGCACCGGCCGGGTCGAGCAGGTCGTCCTCGAGGCCGGTCACCTTCTCGCCCGACGACCGGATCATCCGGCGGCGTACCACGCCCTGCGGGTCGGCGGCCGTGGCCTGGTAGAACGCCGCCGCGGCCGGAGCCCGCCAGTCGATCAGCAGCGGCTCGGCGTCGCTGTCCCGTACCCCCAGCCGGCCCACCCGGTAGACCTCGCCGTCGGCCAGGTCGAGCCGGCCGAAGACCAGGCCCTCGTGCTCCGCGTCCAGCGCCAGCCGCCGCCTGGCCTGGTGGAAGACCATGGCGTCCCGCTCGACGAGCGCGCCGAAGTTGCCGACCCGGGCGATGCGGTACCCCTCGGCCTCAGCGGCCACGGCGGCACGGCGCAGCTGCGCGACCCGGGTGTAGACCCGGTCCACGTGACTCTGCTCGACAGCGATCTCCTGCTGCAGAACGGTGTCGGTCAAGGTGGGAACTCCAAGCGAACGGGAGGGTGGAGACGACAAGAGTACGGCGTCCCGCACAGCGATAGATCGGTCGCCGGGCGGAAGCCACGCCGCCACCCGCCGCGATACGGTTGATGCTCAGGCAGTGCTACCCCAGGCGCCTGGACCTTCGGTCGGCGCGTGATCCAGCCCAACGAACTCAGCCCAACGAACTCAGGCTGTGCTAACTCAGGCGCCTGGACCTTCGGTCGGCGCAGATCCAGCCCAACGAACTCAGGCTGTGCTGTCTTCGGTCGCGATCTCGAGAGCGGGTTCCACGGCGAGCGCCCGCCGGCCGCGCCACTTGATGACCAACGTGGTCGCGATTCCGCAGACGACCGCGACGCCGAGGGCGATCCACGACAGGTCCTTCAGCCAGTGCTCCGCGGCCCGACCCGCGAAGTAGATCAGGAATGTGGTGCCGAAGGCCCAGACGAGGCCGCCGGAGGCGTTGGCGGCGAGGAACTTGCGGTACGGCACGTGCAGCGCGCCGGCCAGCGGTCCGGCCAGAATCCGCAGCAGGGCCACGAACCGGCCGAAGAACACCGCCCAGACTCCCCAGCGATGGAAGATCTGTTCGGCCTTTGCCAGGTGCGCCGGGCCGAAGTGGCGCGGGAACCGCCGACCGAACCGGACGAGCAGCGGCCGTCCCCCGCGGCGGCCGACGGCGTACCCGATCGAGTCGCCGGCGATCGCCCCGATGCTGGCGCCGATCGCGACGCCCCACGGACTCACGACACCGGTGGCGGACAGCAGCGCCCCGCTCACCAGCGT
This sequence comes from Micromonosporaceae bacterium, assembly GCA_035650075.1. Lineage (GTDB taxonomy): Bacteria > Actinomycetota > Actinomycetes > Mycobacteriales > Micromonosporaceae > DASSUC01. The sequence continues at coordinate 10,941 of DASRII010000186.1, forward strand.
GATCTCACCGGGCAGCGGGATTCCCATGCTCTCGAGCCCGACAATCAGACCAACCACCAGATATACGCTGAAGGCCGGCAGCGTCTCGAGCCAATCCGCCACGAAACCCACGGCCTGCGACCGTACCCTACTGTGGCCACTGTGGCCGAATGGATGATCTACGGGGCTACCGGGTACACCGGGCGGCTCGTCGCACGGCTGGCCGTCGAGCGCGGGGAGCGACCGATCCTGGCCGGCCGGGATCCGGCGGCGGTCGCTGCCCTGGCCCACGAGCTGGGTCTGGACTACGGGGTCGTCGACCTGACCGATCCGGCCGGGCTGCGCGCCACCTTGGCCAGCGTGGCCGCGGTCGCCCACTGCGCCGGCCCGTACCACACCACCGCCGAGCCGATGGTCGACGCCTGCCTGGCCACCGGCACGCACTACCTCGACATCACCGGCGAGCTGCCCGTCTTCGAGGCGATCTTCGCCCGCCACGACGAGGCCGTCGCCGCGGGAGTCGTACTGCTGCCGGGGGCTGGCTTCGACGTCGTACCCACCGACTGTCTCGCCGCGTTGCTCGCGGCCGAGCTGCCCGCGGCGGTCTCGCTCGAGCTGGCCTTTCGCGCCCCGGGCGGGATGAGCCCGGGCACCGCGAAGACCGGTCTGTCCGTCACGGCCCGCGGCGGACTGCGCCGGGTAGGCGGTGAGCTGCGGCCGACGCCGTTCGGGCAGCCGAGCCGGCTGGTGCCGTTCCCGTCCGGCGAGCGCCGCGTGGGGTCGGTGCCGTGGGGGGACCTGGTCACCGCGTACCGCTCGACCGGCATCGGCGACATCACGGTCTACACGAGGGTCCCGGTCCGCGGCCGGGTCGGTCGGTTGCGCGCCGCGGCGGTCCAGCGGCTGCTCCGGTACGCGGTCATCAGGCGCTACGCGGCCCGGATGATCGGCCGAAGGATGGCCGGTCCGTCATCGCAGACCCGAGCGGCGACCGGGGTCGAGGTCTGGGGCGAGGTGCGGGACGCCGACGGCAACGCGCGCACGGGTACTCTGACCGGTCCCAACGGCTACGACCTGACGGCGGACGCGGTGATACGGGCGACGGCGCGCGTTCTCGCCGGAACCGTCGCGGCCGGAGCGCATACGCCGGCTACCGCACTCGGCGCGGACTTCGTGCGAGAGTTGTCTGATGTGTCCGTATCGTGTTGTTCGTGACATCACGTTGGCTGGCGCGTCGCGATCTGATCTGGGGTGCCGTGACGATCACCACTGCGTTCATGGCCCCGGGGCGCGACGCTCGTGACGTGGCCACCCCGACCCGGCGGACCCAGGCCGTGACCCCCGACGAGGCGCTGGCCGGGCTGCTCGCCGGCAACGAACGGTTCGCGTCCGGCCAGCCGCACTACGGCCACGACGTCGCCGCGGCCGCCGCGACCGCGGGCGGTCAGCAACCCGACGCCGCCGTCGTGGGCTGCATCGACTCCCGGGTACCGCTCGAGGCCGTGTTCGACCAGGACTTCGGCGCGATCTGCGTGGTGCGTTCCGGCGGGACGGTCATCGACCGGGCGGTGCTCGGATCGGTCGAGTTCGCGGTGTCCGAGCTGGCGGTACCGCTGGTCGTCGTCCTCGGCCACGAGCGCTGCGGCGCGATCGCGGCGACGATCACGGCGCTGCGTACCGGCCGGCGTCCCGGGGGCGGGCTCGGTTACCTCGTCGACTCGATCGCCCCCGCGGTGCTCGAAATCGGGTTGGACCAGCCCGACCTGGCCACGCGGGCGCTGCACCGGCACGTCAGGCGTACCGTGTTCAAGCTGCGTGCCGCCGCCGGCCCGGTGGAGGAGGGCTACGGCTCCGGCCGGGTAGCCGTGGTTGGGGCGGTCTACGACCTGGACACCGGTCGGGTGGATCTTCTCGACTGATTGCCGCCGATATCGCCGAGGCGCCGCGCGGTCCCTTCCGCGGTCCTACGATGCGTAGGTGTCCCGAGTCGACGTCACGGCCGTGCCCGAGGTGGGCCGCACGATCGGTGTCGAGGAGGAGTTCCACCTGCTCGACCCGGCGACCGGTACGTTGACCACGGGCGCGGGCCGGATCATGCACGCGCAGACGGGCACGGTAGCAGTACCGGAGCTGCAACGCTCCATGATCGAGACCTCCACGCCGATCTGCGCCAACATGTCCGATGTGGACAGACACGTGCGGGCGAGTCGGCGTTCACTGCTCGACGCCGCGGATCGGGCGGGGGTGTGGGCGGCCGCCGCCGGCACCGTGCCCGGATCAGGCCGGCCGGTCGGTGCCGTGTTTCCCGACCCGCGCTACGAACACATGGCGGCGGAGTACCGGCAGCTCGTCGCCGAGCAGCAGGTGTGCGCCTGCCAGATCCAGGTGGGGGTACCGGACCGGGAGGCGGCGGTCCCGTTGATGCGCCGGGTGCGACTGTGGCTGCCCGCGTTGCTGGCCCTGTCGACCGCGTCGCCGTACTTCCTCGACGGTGACACCGGCTACGCGTCGTACCGGACGATCGTGTTGTCCCGCTGGCCGACCGCCGGCCCACCGCCGCTGTTCACCTCGGCGGCGGAGTACGACCGGACCGTCTCCCGCCTCATCGCCAGCGGGGTGATCTCCGACGTAGGCATGATCTACTTCGATGTGCGCGCGTCCGCCCGGTACCCGACCCTGGAGATCCGGGTCGCGGATGCCTGTCCGCTGGTGGGCGACGTGGTACTGCTCGCCGCGCTGGCCCGCGCGCTCGTGGTCACCGCCGCGGCCGAGGAGCTGGCCGGCGTGGCACCGCCACCCATCGAGCACATCCTGCTGCGCGCGGCCACCTGGCGCGCGGCCCGCTCCGGTCTGGGCGGGCAGCTCGTCGACCCGCTCGAGGCGCAGGAGGTACCGGCGCCCGAGCTGATCGAGCGGCTGCTGCGCCACCTGCGCCCCGCCCTCGAAGACCGCGGCGACTGGCCGCTGGTGACCGCGTCGACCGCCGAGCTGATGGGCCGCGGGACCTCCGCCCACCGCCAACGCAAAGCCTTCCGCCAGGCTGGCCCAGCCGCCGTGGTAGCCCACGTCCTAGCCGAAACCCGCCGCCTGTAGCCCCGCCCGCTCCTGACTCCGTTGATCATGAACTTAAGTGCATGGTGGACGGCGTGTCGTGACACGAACTTCATGATCAACAGGGGTCGCTTAGGGTTGGGCCCATGTTCGACCTCGACGCCATGCTCGCCGACCTGGCCACTCTCGTAGCCGCCGAATCACCCTCCGCCGATACCGCCGCGACCGCGGCCTGCGCCGAGGTCGTCGCCGAACTCGGGGTACGGCTGCTCGGCGCGTCCCCGGACCGGGTAGTGCTGGCCGGCCGGACGCACCTGCTGTGGCGGTTCGGCGTGGTACCGACGCGTGTGGTGCTCCTGGGTCACCTGGACACCGTCTGGCCTGTCGGTACGACTGCCCGTTGGCCGTTCACTGTGGACGGTGACACGGCCACCGGCCCCGGTACGGTCGACATGAAGGCCGGACTCGTCCAGCTCTTCCACGGTCTGTCCACAGTGGAGGATCTGACCGGGGTGGCCATCCTCGTCACGTCCGACGAGGAGCTGGGCTCACCGTCGTCCCGGCCGCTGATCGAGGAGACGGCGCGCGGGGCGGCCGCGGCGCTGGTGCTCGAGGGCACGAAGAAGGGCACGCTGAAGACGGCCCGCAAGGGGATCGCCCAGTACCAACTGCACGTCACCGGCCGGGCGGCGCACGCGGGGATCGAGCCGGAGCGCGGGGTCAACGCGAGTGTCGAGCTCGCCCACCAGATCCTCGCCGCCGCGGCGCTGGCCGATCCCGCCGCCGGTACGACGGTCGTCCCCACCGTGGCCACCTCCGGCACCACCATGAACACCGTCCCGCAGGACGCCGAGGTACACCTCGACGTCCGTGCCTTCGACCCGGCCGAGCTGGAGCGGGTCGAGGCGGCTCTGCACGGGCTGCGCCCGACGCTGCCCGGTGCCACCCTGTCCGTCCACAAGGGACCGAACCGGCCGGCTATGCCGGAGTCGGCGTCGGCCCGGCTGTTCCCGGTGGCCGTTCAGCTCGCGGCGCAGCTCGGTCTGCCTCCGTTGCGCGGGGTGGCGGTGGGTGGCGGTTCGGACGGCAACCTGACCGCGGGTGTGGGCGTACCGACGCTCGACGGACTCGGTCCGGTCGGCGGCAACGCCCACGCCGAGGGGGAGTGGGTCGACATCACCGAGATGCCGGGCCGGGCAGCCCTGCTCGGCGCGCTCGTCACCACACTGCTCGCCGCCGAGGCGGCCGAACCCGCCGACGCGGAGGTGCCGGCGTGACTGTGTCGGCCATTGCTCGGTCATGCCGGCCCCCCGCTGCGCTTGGGGGCCCGGCATGACTGTGTCGGCCATGGGGGGCCCGGCATGACCAGGCCGGCCGACGAGGATGCCCGGGCGTGTGCCGACCGGGCGGCCGGGGCGCACGGACTACGGGTGAGCGCGCTGCACGACCTCGCCGACCAGCGCGAGTTGGTCGACCTGTTCTGCCGGATCTGGCGCGGTACACCCGAGCAGCTGCTCAACACCAACACCGTGCGCGCTCTGGCTCACTCCGGTAACTACGTCGTGGGGGCGTACCGGGGCAGCACGCTCGTCGGCGCCACCGTCGCGTTTCTCGGCGACGGTCACCTGCACTCGCACATCACCGGCGTCGAGCCCGGCCTACAGGGCGCCGGGGTCGGCTTCGCGCTCAAGCAGGACCAGCGGGCGTGGGCACTCGAACGGGGCATCGAGACGGTCTGCTGGACGTTCGATCCGCTGGTCAGCCGCAATGCGTACTTCAACCTGCAGAAGCTCGGCGGGCTGGCGGAGGCGTACCTGCCGGACTTCTACGGGCCGATGGAAGACGGCATCAACCTGGGCGACGCGAGCGACCGGATCTACCTGCGGTGGGACCTCGTGTCGCCGAGGGTGGTCGCGGCGGCCCATGGCAAGCCGGCCGAGTTGACCACGTCCGGGGCCGAGGTGCTGCTGGCCCGGAACGGCGACGAGCCGGCGGAGCCCCGGCAAGCCACGGGGTCCGTGCTGCTGGTCGCCGTACCCGAGGACATCGAGGCGCTGCGGGCGGCCCGACCGGACGTCGCGGCCCGGTGGCGATATGCCGTCCGGGCCACCCTGACAGTAACCCTCGACGCCGGTTACTTGATCACCGGCATCACTCGCGACGGCCGCTACGTCCTGGAGCACGCATGAAACTCACCGGTATAGAGCTGCGCCGGGTGGCGATGCCCCTGGTCGCCCCGTTCCGCACCTCGTTCGGAATCGAGTACGAGCGCGATGTCCTGCTCGTCCGGGCGGTCTTGGCGGACGCCGAGGGCTGGGGCGAGTGCGTCGCGATGTCCGACCCGCTCTACTCGTCGGAGTACGTCGACGGCGCGGCCGAGGTCATCCGGCGCTTCCTGCTGCCGGCGGTCGCGGAACAGTCCACAGTGGATGTCCACGTCGCCGAGCGGATCTTCGCCCGGTTCAAGGGACATCCGATGGCGAAGGCGGCGCTGCACACCGCGTTGCTGGACGCTCAGTTGCGGGCGAGCGGCACGTCGTTCGCGGGGTACCTGGGTGCGGTGCGGGACACCGTACCGGCCGGCGTCTCGGTGGGCATCATGGACTCGATCCCCGAGCTGATCGACGCGGTCGCCGGCTACCTGGCCGCCGGGTACCTACGGATCAAGCTGAAGATCGAGCCGGGCTGGGACATCGAGCCGGTGCGGGCGGTACGCGAACGGTTCGGCGACATCCTGCTGCAGGTTGACGCGAACACCGCGTACAGCCTCGCCGACGCGCGGCATCTCGCCGGGCTCGACCCGTTCGACCTGCTGCTCATCGAGCAGCCGCTGGCCGAGGACGACATTCGCGGGCATGCGGCGTTGGCGCGCTCGATCCGTACCCCCGTCTGCCTGGATGAGTCGGTCGTCAGCGCGCGAGCGGCGGCCGACGCGATCGTGCTCGGCGCCTGCGCGGTGGTGAACATCAAGCCCGGCCGGGTCGGCGGCTATCTCGAGGCGCGGCGGGTGCACGACGTGTGCGCCGCACACGGGGTGCCGGTCTGGGCCGGCGGGATGCTGGAGACCGGCCTGGGCCGCGCGGCCAACGTGGCGCTCGCGGCGCTGCCGAACTTTACGCTGCCCGGCGACACTTCTGCCTCGGACCGCTACTACGCCCGGGACATCACACGGCCGTTCGTGCTCGAGAACGGCCAGGTGCGGGTACCGTCCGGGCCCGGTCTCGGTGTCGAACCGGACCCGGACGCGTTGCGCGAGGTGACCACGGCCACCGAGTGGCTGCCGGTATAGCTACGGGCACTCACGCGGCGGCGCGGGTCGCTCACCGACCACGATGGACACTGTCGTCCCCCGGGGCACGACGGTTCCGCCGGTGGGATTCTGCCGGATGACCTGGCCGAGGTTGTTGCACGTCGGGTCCTCTTCACCGGAGAGGCTGACGTTCAGCCCGGCGTCCCGCAGTCGGTCGATCGCCACGTCGGTGAGATCACCTTCGACGTTCGGCACGGAAACCGGGCCCGTCGGTGGGGCCGTGGTCGGCGGAGGACCGGTCGTGGGTGGGGGACCGGTCGTGGGCGGCGGTCCGCTCGTCGGCGCGCCGGTGGGAGGCGGGGTGGTGGGACTCGGACCCGGCTCTCCGCCGCCGCCGAACACCAGCACCGCAACGACGGTGAGGACGATGACGGCCAGGGCGGCGGCTACGGCGTACGGCCACCAAGGCTTCGGCTTCGGTGGCGGTGGGGTCTCGCGTACCTGAAACTCGACCCGCTTGCTGAGCCGAGACGCCTCCTCGGGAGCGATGGCGGCGTCATCGGGGTACACCCGAGCCTGCATGAAGTAACTGCCGGCCGTGGTACCGGCCGGCGGGGCGAGCGTGACGCGGTAGGCGTCGGAAGCACCGGCACCGATGAGCCGACGCGGCTCGTCAATGGTGAACCAGGCCGGGTCCACGCCTTCGGCCGGTACGACCTCCAGCACAGCCCGGCCCGCAGTGGTGCCGACGTTGGTGACGGTGAACAGGATCTCGCCGCGGTTCTGCGCGTCCAGGACGACCCGCTCCGCAGGCACCTCCACGACCCAATCGGTTGCCATTGCATCGATTCTTGTCGTGTCCTGCGCGACCGATCACGCAACGTCGGCTACCCGACGTGTGACCTAGAAAACGGGCACCGGCCCGGACTAGAAGACGCCGGCCTCCACCAGGCGCTTCTCGGTGGCGTCCCAACCGTCGCCCGGGTGGGTGGCCGCGAGGGTGGCGAGCTCGGCGCGGATCTTCGTGCCGTGGCCGGCCGCCGTCAGGGTGCGGATCTCCTCGACGAACTGCTCGGAATCCGTACGCAGGTGCACGGTTTTGCCGTTGGTCAGGTTGCGCAGGTACGCGTGCTTGCCATGGTTGAGCGGGATCAGGTACCTGAACTCGCCGAGCACGCTGAGCGCGCCGCCCTGGGTGGCCTGGCCGGCGCGGACCGAAGCGCGCGCGGTCTTGGACGTGTTGCTCGCCACGGAACTGACTCCTCGGGGGAACGTACGGAAGCCGGCCGTCCACGGCCGGCGTCGGACAAGTGTAGCCGACAGTACGACCCGGAACTTCGAGGATTCCCTGGCGGAACACGCACACCGCGGGCATCATGAGTACGACCACTCTCGAAGATCGAGGTCGTAGGGGAAGACGCACCTCGGTCGGCGGGAGGTCTAAGGTGCCCACACGTGGCGTCGTATATATCCATTCATCCCCGCTCGCGGTGTGCGCACACGTCGAGTGGGCGGTGGCGCGCGTCCTCGGCGCGCCCTGCAGTCTGGACTGGCGCCCGCAGCCGGTCGAGCCCGCGACCCGCCGTACCGAGTCGACCTGGACCGGACGCACCGGTACCGGTGCCGAACTAGCGGCCGCCCTCCGCCAGTGGCCGATGGTCCGCTTCGAGGTGACCGAGGAGCCCAGTCCCGGTGTCGACGGCGAACGGTTCATGCACGTACCCGGGCTCGGGCTGTTCCGCGCCCCGATCAGCGTGAGCGGCGACATCCTGGTCACCGAGCACCGGCTGCGCGCGCTGATCGCGTCCACGCACGGCCCGGAGGGGCTGGCCCACGCGATCGACCGGGCCTTGGGAACGGCCTGGGACGAGGAACTCGAACCGTACCGCTACGCCGGCGACGGTGCTCCGGTCAACTACCTGACCAGGGTGGGGTGACGCACTGGACCGGTAGTGGTTGAGTGGCAGCGTGCGTGCGCTGCTACCTCTCGTGATCGTCGTGGGCCTGCTGGGAGGCTGCGTGGGCGGTGACCCGCGGGCCGGCCGGTCCTCGTCACGGGCCACACCGTCCCCGTCGGCCACCGAGACCGCCGACCCCGCGACGCGGGCGCGCGAGCTGGTCGCCAAGCTCGGCGACGAGGACCTGGTCGGTCAGGTGCTGATGCCGTACGTGTACGGCACCGACGCGAACCGGGTCGCCTCGTCCGCGGCGTCGGGCAACCGGAAGTACGCCGGCGTCGACACCCCGGCCCAGATGATCGCGAAGTACCGGCTCGGCGGGCTCATCCTGACCCGCCGGACGAGCGACGCCACCGGTTCGACGAACCCGTCCACGAACATCGAGTCGCCCGCGCAGGTACGCAAGCTGACCACCGGCCTGCAGGAGGCCGCACACGCGCTGCCGGCTGGGGTACCGCTGCTCATCGGTACCGACCAGGAGTTCGGCTCGGTCACCCGGATCCGCGAGGCGCCGGTGACCCAGCTGCCCAGCGCGATGGCGTTCGGCGCGGCCGCCAACTCGGCGTTGACCGAGGCGGCCTGGCGCGCTGCCGGTACCGAGTTGGCCGCCCTCGGCGTCAACGTGGACTTCGCCCCGGTCGCCGACGTGCTCGGCCCGGCCGGCAGCGGGGTGATCGGCTCCCGCTCGTACGGCACCGACCCGAAGGTCGCCGCCGACCAGGTCGCCGGCGCGGTACGCGGCCTGCAGGCCGGCGGGGTCGCCGCGACGTTGAAGCACTTTCCCGGCCACGGACACACGACCGCCGACAGCCACACCAACCTGCCGGTGCTCAGCCAGAACCGGGCCGCGCTGAACTCCGGTGACCTGCCGCCGTTCCAGGCCGGTATCCAGGCCGGCGCCTGGCTCGTGATGTCCGGCCATCTGGATGTCCGGTCGGTCGAGCCCGGAGTACCGGCGACGTTCTCGCACAAGGTGCTCACCGACGTGCTGCGCAAGGAACTGGGCTTCACCGGGATCGTGGTCACCGACTCGATGGGCATGGCGCCGGCCCGCCAGTGGCCGATCGGGGAGGCCGCCGTCCGGGCCGTGCTCGCCGGTAACGACGTACTGCTGATGCCGCCGGACGTGGGGGCCGCCCATGCGGGCCTGCTGGCCGCGCTGAAGTCCGGCCGGCTGCCCAGGGCCCAGCTCGAGGAGTCGGTGACCCGGATCCTCACGGTGAAGCTGCGGCTGGCCGGCTTTGCCCAGCCGGCGATGTCGGCGGTCGGCGGCGCCGAGCACGAGGCGGCCGCGAAGGCGGCCGCGGCCGCGGCGATCACCCTGCTGCGCGGGTCCTGCCAGGGTCCGCTCGTCTCGGGCCGGGTCACGGTCACCGCGGCCGGCGGCGGCTGGGTGCGGCAGCGGGAGGCGCTGGTCGCGGCGCTGAAGGCGCACGGCATCGAGGTGGTCGCGTCGGGCGGCAAGATCGTGCACCTCGTCGGCTACGGCGACGGCTCCGCCGGGTTGCGCTCCGATGCCGCGGTGACGGTGGCGATGGATACGCCGTACGTTCTCGGGCGTTCTTCGTCGCCGGTGCTCGTCGCGACGTACTCGTCGACCGCCGTGTCGATGGCCGTGCTGGCGACCGTGCTGGCCGGTCACGCCCGCCCGACCGGCCGTTCCCCCGTCCCGGTCTCCGGCCTCCCGCGAACCACCTGCGGTTAAGGTGCGGGGGTGAGGCCGGAACTGTCGGTGGTTGTGCCGGTGTACAACGAGGAGGCGGTGCTGCCGCTGCTCGTCCAGCGGCTGCGACCGATCCTCGACGGGCTCGGCGAGCCGTACGAGGTCGTGGCCGTCGACGACGGCAGCGTCGACGCGACTCCGGCCGTAATCGCGGGACTGCGGCGGACCTGGCCCGAGCTGCGGGTGATCCGGCTTCGGCGCAACAGCGGTCACCAGGCGGCGCTGCTGGCCGGCCTGTTGCGGGCTCGCGGGCAGTACATCGCGAGCATCGACGCGGACCTGCAGGATCCGCCCGAGGTCATCCCGCAGATGCTGCAGCTGGCCCGGGACAAGGGACTGGACATCGTGTACGGCATCCGTACCGACCGCAGCTCGGACACCACGTTCAAGCGGTGGACCGCTGGCTGGTACTACCGGCTGATGCGCCGCGTGGTCGGTAAGGACGTACCGGCGCACGCCGGGGACTGCCGGCTGCTCAGCCGCGACACCGTCGAGGCGATACGCGAGCTGCCCTACCACACGCCGGTGCTGCGGCTCCTCGTGCCGTGGATCGGGTTCCCCAGCGGTGAGGTCAGCTACGCGCGGGCGGAGCGGGCGGCCGGGCGGACCAAGTACTCACTGACCACCATGGTGCGACTCGGCGCGGACAGCATCACGAACTTCTCCGCGGCTCCGTTGCGTTTGGCGACCTGGCTCGGCCTCGCCGGAGTCGTGCTCTGCGGGCTGCTGATGGTCGCGGCGGTGGTCGCGTTCTTCCTCGACCGTACCGTCTCCGGCTGGGCATCCCTGTACGTCGCGATGCTGTTCCTCGGCGCGGTACAGCTGCTGTGCCTCGGTTTGCTGGGCGAGTACGTAGGCCGGATCTACCAGACCGTGCAGCGCCGTCCGGCCTACTTCGTCGCGTCAGACACCTCGGAGGACTAGAGCGGGATGTTCCCGTGTGCCCCGCGCGCGGCGGGGGCGGCGGCGAGTGCCTCGGCGAGCCGCCGGCGCGTCTCGGTCGGCTCGAGCACGTCGTCGACGACGCCGATCTCCAGCGCCCGGTTCACGCCACCGGCCACCCGCATCTGCTCCTCCACGAGCTTGGCGCGCAGCTCCTCGCGCTCGGCCGGCGGGGTGGCCGCGAGCTTCTTGCGGTGCAGGATGTTCACCGCGGCACTGGGGCCCATGACGGCGATCTCGGCGTTGGGCCAGGCGTACACCGCCGTGGCACCGAGCGAGCGGGAGTTCATCGCGATGTACGCGCCGCCGTACGCCTTGCGGGTCACCAGCGTCACCCGCGGTACCACGGCTTCGGCAAAGGCGTGCAGCAGCTTGGCGCCGCGGCGTACCACGCCGTCCCACTCCTGGCCCAGCCCGGGCAGGTAGCCCGGCACGTCGACGAGCACGATCAGCGGTACGCCGAGCGCGTCGCACATCCGCACGAACCGCGCTGCCTTCTCGGCACTGGCCGCGTCCAGGCAGCCGCCGAGCCGCAGCGGGTTGTTCGCGATGATCCCGACGGTACGGCCGGCGAAGCGACCGAGCGTGGTGACCACGTTGGGTGCCCACTTGGCGTGCAACTCCACGCCTGCCTCGTCGAGCAGCTTGGTGACGAGCGGCTTGACGTCGTACGCCCGGTTGGCCTCGGCCGGCAGCAGCGCGCCGAGGTCCACGCCGTCCGTCACGTCAGCGGGGGACACCCGACCCTGCCGGCCCAGCAGCGACGCGAGCGTCCGCGCGGTCTGCATCGCGCCCTCGTCGTCCTTCGTGGTCACGTGGACCACGCCGGAGCGCCGGCCGTGCGGCTCGGGGCCGCCCAGCCGCTCCATGTCGACCTGCTCGCCGGTGACCGACCGGACCACCTCCGGCCCGGTGACGAAGATGCGCCCGGAGCCGCTCATCACCACGATGTCGGTCAGCGCGGGGCCGTACGCGGCACCGCCGGCCGCCGGGCCGAGCACGATCGAGATCTGTGGTACCCGGCCGGAGGCGCGGACCATCGCCGCGAAGACCTGGCCCACACCGTCGAGCGAGAGGACGCCCTCGTGCAGCCGGGCGCCGCCGAAGTGCCAGAGGCCCAGCACCGGTACCCGTTCGCGGACCGCGGTATCGATGGAGTCCACGATGTGCCGGCAGCCCTCGGTGCCCATCGCGCCACCCATGGTCGTACCGTCGTTCGCGAACGCGATGACGGGCGTACCGTCGATCTGCCCGCGGGCGCACATGACGCCGGAGTCGTCGCGGGCCGCGATCAGCCGCAGCGTGCCGCGGTCGAACAGGTTCCGCAGGCGGATCTCCGGGTCCCGGTAGTCCACTGTGGAAGTTTCAGGGGCAAGGGGGGTGGTGGTCACGACTACAGCCTCCGCGCTCTGGTACATCCGTGCTCAAGGTCTGGTGAAGACGAGGGCCACGTTGTGGCCGCCGAAGCCGAACGAGTTGTTCAAGGCGGCGGGAATCTCCATGTGCCGCGCCTTGTGCGCGGCCACGTCGAGGTCCAGTCCGTCGTCGGGGTCGTCGAGGTTGATGGTCGGAGGCACGACGCCGTCCCGGATCGCCAGGATCGTCGCGATCGACTCGAGCGCGCCGGCCGCGCCGAGCAGGTGCCCCGTCATCGATTTGGTGGCGGTGAGCACGGGGTGCTCGCCGAGTGCGGCGTGCAGCGCCGCGATCTCGGCCATGTCGCCGACCGGAGTCGACGTGGCGTGCGCGTTGACGTGCATGACGTCCGACTTCGCCACGTCGGCGTCCCGCAGCGCGAACGCGATCGCCCGGGTGGCACCCAGCCCCTCCGGATGCGGCTGCACGATGTCGTAACCGTCGGAGGTGATGCCGGATCCGGCGAGCCGGGCGTAGATCCGGGCACCGCGCGCGGTCGCGTGCTCGGCCCGCTCGAGCACCAGTACGCCGGCGCCCTCACCGAGCACGAACCCGTCCCGGCCCTTGTCCCAAGGGCGGGATGCCTTCTCCGGCTCGTCGTTGCGGGTGGACATCGCGCGCATCGAGGCGAAGCCCGCGATCGGCAGCGGGTGGATGACCGCCTCGGTACCGCCGGCGAGGACGATGTCGGCCCGGCCGGACCGGATGATGTCCAGCCCGACGGAGATCGCCTCGGCGCCGGTGGCGCACGCGCTCGCCACGCAGTGCACGCCGGCCCGCGCGCCCATCTCGAGGCCGACCCAGGCGGCCGGACCGTTGGGCATCAGCATCGGTACGGTGTGCGGCGACACCTTCCGTGCCCCGCTGGCCTCGAGGATGTCGTCCTGGTGCAGCAGCGTCATCGCACCGCCGATGCCGGTACCCACGCTCACCGCGAGGCGTTCGGGGTCGACGCCGGCGTCCACCAGCCCGGCGTCGGCCCACGCCTGGTGGGCCGCCACGAGGGCGATCGCCTCGGCGCGGTCCAGCCGGCGCAGCTTGACCCGGTCGATCGCCTCACTCGGCTCGACCGCGAGCTGCGCCGCGATACGGACGGGTAGCTGCGCGGCCCAATCCTGGGTGAGAGCAGACACCCCGGAACGGCCGGCGACCATCGCCTCCCACGTCGACGCGACGTCCCCGCCGAGCGGGGTTGTCGCGCCGAGCCCGGTGACGACAACCCCGGCACGCGTCATGAACCCACCTTCGTGATGTACGACACGGCGTCGCCCACGGTCTTGAGGTTCTGTACCTCGTCGTCCGGGATCTTGACGCCGAACTTCTCCTCGGCCGCTACCACGACCTCCACCATCGACAGCGAGTCGACGTCCAGGTCGTCGGTGAACGACTTCTCCTCGGCGACGTCGTCGGGGTTCACCCCGGCGACCTCTTCGAGGATTTCGGCGAGGCCGGCGGTGATCTCGTCACGGGTCATGAGTTGTTGTTCCTCTCGGCAGATACGACACACAGTTAAGGGCAGCGGACGACTTGTCCGGCGTACGTGAGGCCGCCGCCGAAGCCGAACAGCAGCACCGGGGCGCCCGAGGGCACCTCCCGGCGCTCGACGAGCTTCGACAGGGCCAGGGGAACGCTCGCGGCCGACGTGTTGCCGGACTCCACGATGTCCTTGGCGACCACCGCATTGGTAGCGCCGAGCCTGCGAGCGAGTGGCTCGATGATGCGCAGGTTCGCCTGGTGCGGGACGAACGCGGCCAGCTCGGTCGGGTCGATCCCGGCCGCCGCGCAAGCCCGCTGGGCGAGGCCGGGCAGGGCGAACGTGGCCCACCGGAACACGGTCTGGCCGGCCTGCTGGATGTACGGCCGCCAGCCCTCGATGGTGATCGCGTCGCTCTTCTCCGGGTCGGAGCCCCACAGCACCGGACCGACGCCGGGTGCCTCGCCCTCGCCGGCCGCGGTGACCACGGCCGCACCGGCGCCGTCCCCGAACAGCACGCAGGTGGACCGGTCGGTCCAGTCGGTGAAGTCGGACAGCTTCTCCGAGCCGATGACGATCGCGTTACGCGAGGCGCCGGCCCGGATCGCGTGGTCGACGGTGGCGAGCGCGTAGGAGAAGCCCGAGCACGCGGTGTTGATGTCGTACGCGCCCGGCGCCGTGATGCCCAGCCGGCCGGCTACCCGGGTGGCGACGTTGGGGCAGCGGTCGACCGAGGAGCACGTGGCGACGACGACGAGGTCGATGTCGGCCGCGGTGAGCCCCGAGCCGGCCAGTGCCTTCTCCGCCGCGGCCGCGGCCATGTCGGCGACCGTCTCCCCGTCCGCGATGCGCCGGGTGACGATACCGACCCGGTCGCGGATCCACTCGTCGTTGGTGTCGACCATCTGAGCGAGGTCGTCGTTGGTCAGCACCCGCGTCGGCTGGTAGTGACCCAAGGAGAGCAGTTTGGTGCCGGAACTCATCAGTGGTGGCCTCCGATGCGGGCGAGTGGCTGACCCGGAGCCACCGGGTCGTCGTGGTGGGCGAGCCATTCGGTGAGTACGCCCGCGTCGTGCGTGGTCACCTCGACCGGGCCCTGGCGGGTGGCCACGTGGCCGATGACGCGGCCGGCGGCAACGGTGTCGCCCTCCGCGAGGTCGCTGGCGGGCTCGAACATACCGGCCACCGTCGAGACGACTACCCGGAAGCCGAGCGTCGGCTCGGAGCTGGCCATGATGCTCGGCCCCACGCCGTGCCGAGCGATCAGGTCGCGGGCCGCGGGCAGGTCCTCCGGCGTGTTCAGCGAGACGATCTCGATGCCCTTGACCGCCCGCTTCACCAGGCCGGCGAGCGTACCGGCGGGCGGCAGCTCGATGACCGCGCTGACCCCGAGGTCGGCCAGGGTACCCATGCACAGGTCCCAGCGGACCGGGGCGGTGACCTGCCGGACGAGTCGGTGCAGCAGTTCGCGGCCGCCGGAGACCGCCGCACCGTCCAAGTTGGACAGCAGGATGCGGGACGGGTCGCTCGGCGTGATCCCCGCCGCGACGGCGGACAGGGCCTGCTCGGCTGGTGCCATGTACGGCGTGTGGAACGCCCCGGCGACCTGCAGCGCGATGACCCGGGCCCGGGCCGGCGGGTCGGCGGTGAACTTCTCCAGGTTGTCGACGGCGCCCGCGGCCACGATCTGGCCGGCGCCGTTGCGGTTGGCCGGGTGCAGCCCGTGGGCGGCGATCGCGTCGATCACTTCGGCCTCGTCGCCGCCGATCACGGCGGCCATGCTCGTCCGCTCCAGCGCGCAGGCGGCGGCCATCTCGCGACCCCGTACCGCCGCGAACGTCACCGCGGTCTCCGGCGTCAGCGCGCCGGCCAGGGCGGCGGCGCCGAGCTCACCGACGCTGTGCCCGGCCAGCACCTGGACGTCGTACAGCGGCAGATGTTCGGCGGCGATCAGCGCCGCGGCCGTCAGCAGCGGCTGGGTCTTGGCGGTGTCCCTGATCTCGTCGGCTTCCGCCGCGGTTCCCAGGTGGACCAGGTCGATCCCGGCGAGAGCCGACCACCAGCGCAGCCGCGACCCGGCATCCGGGAACTCGGTGAGCCAAGGATTGAGGAAGCCAGGCTTCTGCGAGCCTTGGCCAGGGGTCAGGACGGCGAGCACACCTACGACTCTTCCTGATCCAGACCGGTCGAGCGGGTACCGCAATGCACCGAATCCCACGACATGGTTTGTAGGATATCTACAATTGATCGAGACGTCCCACTGTCAATGCGACCCGCAGTGCGTACGCGTCCCTGGATCGTAACGGGCTAAACCCGGTCACTTCCCCGATACGCTTCAGACGATATCTAACAGTATTCGGATGGACAAAAAGCGCACGGGCCGCACTCTCCAGCACGTTGCCCGAAGCGAAGAACGCGTCCAGGGTCTCGAGCAGTTCGCCACCGGCCCGGACCAGCGCGCCGTACACGTCCTGCCGCAGGATCCGCCGGGCGTCCCCGTCACCGGCGAGCGCCCGCTCCGGCAGAAGTTCGTCGGCGGCTACCGGGCGAGGTGCGGTCGGCCACGCGGCCGCGGCCCGGTATCCCGCCAGCGCGGCCCGGGCCGATTCGGCCGCCTCCTCGAGCGCCGGCATCGCGGGACCGACGACCACGGGCCCGTCGCCGAACCCCGCGAGCAGCTTCTCGGCCGTCGACAGCGGGTCCGTCGCGCCACCGATCACCACAACGAGGCGGTCACCGTGCACCCCACCCAGGATCTCGACGCCGATCCGCCGCGCCGACCGGTACACCGTGTGCAGCACCGCCGACGCCTCGCCGCCCGGGGTACGGCCGACCGCGACGGCGACCGGAGGCCGATCCTCCCAGCCGAGCGCGGCGGCCCGGCTGGCCACGACATCGGAGGAGTCGCCGCGCAGCAGCGCGTCCACGAGCAACGCCTGCAGCCGGATGTCCCACGAACCGCGGGTCTCGGCGGCCCGCGCGTACACCCGGGCCGCGGCGAACGCGACCTCCCGCGAGAACCGCAGCACCTCCGACCGCAGCGCGTCCTCTTCGCCGGGCGCCGCCAGGTGCGCCACGCGCTCCTCGACGACATCGATCGTCACCTTGATCAGCGCGACGGTCTGCTGGAGGCTGATCGATCGGGCCAACGCCCGTGGTGCCGCGTCGAAGATTTCGTCGGAGACCTCTTGCGGCCCGCCGGCCGTACCGCCGCGGCGCAACCATTCGACCAGCGACCCCACGCCGGCCTGCGCCACGAGCATGACCCACGCCCGCTGGTCGGCGGGCATCTCGCGGAACCACGGCAGCGAGTCGTCCATGCGGGACACGCTCGCGGTCGCCAGCGCGCCGGCCGAGCGCTCGATCCGCCGCAACGTGGCGGTGAGCTGATCGGGCGCCGGCTCCTTCATGGGGTTCAGCTTCCCATGTGACGATGTCGCAGGTGTCTCGACCACGGCTGGCGTACCCGTTGATCGCGCTGACCGCCGTCGCCGGCCTCGCGGTGCTCCTGGGCGTGCACTGGGCGCCGCTGACCAGGTTCGACAGCGCGCTGTCCGAGCGGGCGCGGACCTTCGGCCACGCCCACCCGATCTGGGTCGGGACGCTGCGGGTGGTCACCGATGCCGGCGCCACCATGGTGTTTCTCGCCGCCGGCACCGCGCTCGCCGTCGTGCTGCTCTGGCTTCGGCGGTACGCCGACAGCGCGGCAATCGCGCTGTGCACGGTCGCGGTTCCCGCGGGCTGGCTCGCGTTCCACGCGTGGCTACCGCGGCCGAGGCCGGTGGCCGGCTTCGTCACCGTCGACTCCAACGGATTCCCAAGTGGACACTCGGCGCACGCGGCGGCGGCCGGGCTGATCGCGGTACTCCTGCTGTGGCCGAGGCTGCGCCGGACCGGAAGGGTCGTCGCGGTGGTGGCGGCGGTCGCCGCGGCCGCGGTTGTCGGCGTGAGCCGCGTGGCGCTGCTCGCGCACTGGCCGAGCGACGTGGTGGGCGGCTGGTTGCTGGGTTTCGCGCTGGCATCGCTGTGCGTCGCTGCCGTCGGTATGGTCCAGTCATGCGCGCGATGGCGATCCAGCGGTACGGCGGACCCGACGTGATCGAAGAGCTGGACCTGCCGGAGCCGAAGGTCGGCCCGGACACCGTGCTCGTACGGACCCGGGCCGTCGGCGTGAACCCGGTCGACTGGAAGTTCCGCGAGGGACGGCTCGATCCGCGCTACGACGTCCACTTCCCGGCCGTGCTGGGCTGGGACCTCGCCGGCGTGGTCGAGACGATCGGTCCCGGCATCGTGGAGTACGCCCTCGGCGACGAGGTCATCGGGTACGTGCGCCGCGACGAGATCCGGCACGGCACGTATGCGGAACTGGTACCGGCGCCGGTGCGCACGCTGGCCCGCAAGCCGCCGTCGATGCCGTGGCCGGTCGGCGCGGGCCTGCCGCTGGCCGGGTTGACGGCGTACCAGGTGCTGCGCGCGGTCCGTGTCGGCCCGGGCGACACGGTGCTCGTGCACGCGGCGGCCGGCGGGGTGGGCCACCTGGCCGTGCAACTGGCGCGGATCCTCGGCGCCGGGCTGGTGATCGGTACGGCGAGCCCGCACAACCACGACTACCTGCGGTCGATGGGCGTCGAGCCGGTCGAGTACGGGGACGGTCTGGCGGACCGCATCCGCGCGCTCGCCACCGACGGCGTCGACGCGGCGCTGGACTTCGTCGGGGGCGACGCCATCGAACTGTCCCTGGGGCTCGTGGCCGCCCCGGAGCGGGTCGCGTCCATCACCGACGCCGGCACCGTGCTCGCCGCGGGTGGGCGGTACGTGTACGTGCGCCCCGATCACAAGGGCCTGACCGAGCTGGCCCAGTGGGTCGACAGTGGACAGTTGACCGTCCACATCGCACAGACGTACCCGCTCCGCGAGGCCGCCGCGGCGCACCGGCTCCTACAGGAGGGGCACGTACGGGGCAAGATCGTCCTGGAGACATAGCCACGTCGGGATTCACCCGAAGTTCATCCGCCGTGCACTGTCGGCGGGCGGGAACGGCCCCACCCTGTGGCCGTGCGTCGGGTGTTCAGTGTGGTTCTCGCGGCGGTGCTGGTCGTCGGGGTGATCGTCGCGATCGTGGTCGGGCGGGAACGCGGGAGCGGCCAGAGCCTGGAGACGGTACGCGGCGTGGTCGGTTCGGAGAAGGCGCCGTTCTTCGCCGACCCCGACGTGGTCGCCGCGTTCGCCGCGCACGGCCTGCGGGTCACGGTGGACCCGGCCGGCTCGCGACAGATCAGCGAGATCGACCTGGCGGGCTACGACTTCGCGTTCCCGAGCAGCTTCCCGCTGGCCGAGCGGGTACAGCGCAAGCAGGGCGTGACAACGGCGTACGCGCCGTTCTACTCGCCGATGGCGATCGCCTCGTTCGCGCCGGTGATGCAGCTGCTGTCCCGGGCGAGCATCGCCGAGCGGATGCCGGACGGGCACTGGGTCGTCGACGTCGAGGCGTACCTGGCGGCGGCGCGCAAGAACCTGCGATGGGACCAGATCCCGGGCAACACGGCCTACCCGGCCCGGCGCAACGTGCTCGTCACGACGACCCATCCCAGGGACTCGAACTCGGCGGCCATGTACGCGTCCGTCGTCAGCTACGTGGCCAACGGCAACGCGATCGTCCGCGACATCGGAGGTGTACCGAAGGTGCTCGACGAGGTGAGTGCGCTGTTCCTCGGTCAGGGGTACCTGGAGAACTCGACCGAGGGCCCGTTCGAGAGCTACCTCGCCAACGGGCTGAGCTACTCGCCGCTGGTCTGGGTCTACGAGGCGCAGTTCCTCGGCCGCCAGTTCCGCCGCGACGGGTCGATCCGCGACGGCATGGTGCTGGCGTACCCGTCGCCGACCGTGCTGTCCAAGCACACGCTGGTGCCGCTCGGTGACGACGGTGATCGGGTCGGGCGGTTGCTCACTCAGGACCCCGAGCTCTTGCGGCTGGCCGCCCGGCACGGCTTCCGTACCGCCGACGCGAACGCGTTGGCGAACTTCGCCGCGGGCGCCGGGGTCGACCCGCCACCACCGCTGGTCGACGTCGTGGACCCGCCGTCGTACCAGGTGCTCGAGACCATGCTCGACGCGATTTCTCGGCGGTACCAGCAATGAAGGCGCTCGCGCTCGCTGTTCTGTTGCTGGCGGTGGCCGGGTGCTCGCCGTCCTCGCCGGAGGACGATCCCAACACGTTGCGGGTACTGGCCGGCAGCGAGCTGGCCGACCTGCAGCCGATCCTCGACGAGCTGAAGCGGGCGACCGGCGTGCGGGTGAAGCTGACCTACACGGGCACGCTCGACGGCGTCGAACAGGTCTACAGTGGACAAGCGGCGGCGTCGTACGACGCGATCTGGTTCTCCTCCAACCGGTACCTGCAGCTGCACGGCGGCGTCGACCAGCGGATCGGTATCCAGACCAAGGTCATGTCGTCGCCGGTCGTACTCGGCGTGCGGCAACCGGTGGCGAAGTCCCTTGGCTGGGACACGAAGCGGCCGACCTGGACGGAGATCGCCGACGCGGCGCGAGCGCGGACATTCACGTACGGCATGACGAACCCGTCGGCGTCGAACTCCGGCTTCTCGGCGTTGGTCTCGCTGACCTCGGCGCTGTCCGGGTCGGGGTCCGCCCTGACCGAGCCTGAGGTGACCGGGGCGGCGCCGCAACTGCGCGAGTTCTTCGCGGCGCAGGCGCTGACCGCCGGGTCGTCAGGGTGGCTGGCCGACGCGTTCGAGCGGCGGGTACGCGGCGGTGACCCGATCGGCGGTCTGATCAACTACGAGTCGGTACTGCTGTCCCTGAACGCTCGGGGCACGCTGCCCGAACCGCTCGTCCTCGTGTACCCGACCGATGGTGTCGTTACCGCCGACTACCCGCTGACGATGCTGACCGGCGCGTCCGCGGAGGCCCGTGGGCGGTACGACACGGCGGTCGAGTACCTGCGCCGGCCGGAGGTACAGCGCCCGATCATGGAGCGCACGTACCGCCGGCCGGTCGTGCCGCAGGTGGCCACGGACGGCCGGTTCGGCGGCGGCACGCTCGTCGAGGTGCCGTTCCCGGTACACCTCGACGTCGCCAACGCGCTGATCCAGTCGTTCAACGACGTGACCCGCCGCCCGCCGAGCACGATCTACGTGCTGGACCTGTCGGGCTCGATGCGCGGTGAGCGGATCGACGCGCTGAAGTCGGCGATGCTCGGCCTGTCCGGCGCCGACTCGAGCCTGTCCGGCCGGTTCTCCCGATTCCACGGGCGGGAGCAGGTGACGCTCGTGACGTTCAGCAGCCAGCCCGCGAACCCGCTCACGTTCGTCGTACCGGGGGACGCCCCGCAGCCGGTGCTCGACGAGATCCGGGACGTGGTGAACGAATGGCGGGCCGGCGGCGACACGGCCCTGTACGACGCGCTCGTGGTGGCGTACGAGATCGCCGCCGAGCAGGTGCGCGCCGCGCCCGAGCGGGTCACCACGATCGTGCTGCTCAGCGACGGCGAACGGACCTCCGGCCGGGATCTGGCCCAGTTCCGCGACTTCTACCGCGGGCTGCCGCCGCCGACCCGAGCGGTGCCGGTGTTCCCTGTCCTCTTTGGAGAGTCGGCCGAGTCCGAGATGGCGGAGGTTGCCTCGCTGACCGGTGGCCGTACGTTCGACGGCCGCTCCGCCCTCGCCACCGCGTTCAAGGAGATCCGTGGTTATCAATAGAGTCGGCCGGTACCTCCAGTCGACCCGCAATCTCGTCGGCTCCGTGCTCGGGCTGCTCGGTCTCGCGCTGTACGGCTCGGGGTTCGCCGGCCGGTACTGGCCACTGGTCGTCGGCGGGCTCTACCTGGCCGGCGCGCTGGCCACCCCGCCGGACCGCACCGTGCACCTCGCGACCGAGGCTCCGGCGGGCTCACCCGCCGACCTCCGGGCCCGGCTCGACCGGCTCTCCGCCCAGCTGCGGCAACACCGGGGAGCGCTACCGGCCTCGGCGCTGCAACGCTTAGACACCGTGGCCGGCCTGCTGGCCGACCTGCTGTCCCGGCCCGACGAGCTGGCACTGCACCCGGACCAGTGGTACGTGGTCGACTCCACGATCCGGCTCGACCTGCCCGCCAGCTTCGAGGCGTACCTCAACCTTCCGCGCTGGTTCACCGCGGGGCGGCTGCTGCCCAACGGACGTACCGCCGCAGCCGAGCTGACGGACCAGCTCGCCGCGATCGAGAAGGCGGTGACCGCGGCGGCGGAACGGGTGTACGACGACCCGGCGCAGCGGATGCTCGAGCAGAGCCAGCGTCTCAGTACCGCCGCACGAGAAGCGATACGCCGGCCAGACCCAGCACCATGATGATGGCGAGCGCGCCGGAGAGCAGCACGCCCTGCCGCCACTGCGAGAGCATGTGATCGAGGCTCTGCGCCTGCGGGTCGTCGGGCTGCGCCGCGACCACGTCGCCGCCGCCGCGCCCGCCGGTCACTCGCTGCGTACCGGTGGACTTCAACGGCACGCCGGCGTCGCGCAGCGTGTCCGGCATCGACACGCGGCCGTAGAACCAGGCCGCCGCCGTCTTGCGCTTGTGCGGCTGGTCAGCCGGCCGGAACACCCGCGGACCGCCGACCGCGTACGGGTACAGGTCGTACTTCTGATCGGGCTTCTCGTCGAGCCGCACGAGCACCGTGAACTTCTGGCCGAGCTTGGGCGCCTCCAGCAGCGGTGCGTTGCCCGCCCGGGTCGCCAGCCAGTTGACCTCGTTCAGCAGCTTGGTGAACGTTTCTTTGTCGTCCGCCGCGCGGATGGTCAGTGGCCGCGCGAGGCCGGGGCCTTCGACCGTGATCGAGGTGGGGACCGGCGCCGCGAAAGCCGTGCCGAGGGACAGCGTCAGGACGGCGAACAGCGCGCAGACTATGGCGATCAGCCCTGTTACCAGCCGCCTCATCGCCGACCTCCTCGCCCCCGTGGGCTGTCCGCCCGGTGCAAAGGCGCCTCGCGAGCAGCCCGCGGTCCAGCCACGCACAACCAATTCGCTCGATACATAGACACCGCGGTGGCTCCGATGGTTGCATCCTCGAGGGGGAACTTGTAGGCCCTTGTGTTACAGACAGGCCACGATCGGGGAACTTCCCACGGACCGGGTCCGACTAAACCTCTGACCGACCCGACAGGAGGCATAGCGTGGCCCGGACCGTTCGCGCGGTAGCCGCCGCGATCGTGTTGACGCTCGGTGTGTTGTTCGGCACCCAGGCGCCGGCGGATGCCCACAACTCGCTCGTCGACAGCCTGCCGAAGAACAACGCCGTCCTCGACCGGGCGCCGACCGAGGTACTGCTGAAGTTCCTCGCCAAGCTCGATCCCGCTACCACCAAGGTCACCGTGACCGACTCCGCCGGTACGTCGGTCGCCACGGGCGTGGCTCGCTTCAACGGCGCGACCGTCGCGCTGCCCGTCCGTCCGGCGACGGCCGGGCGCTACACCATCGGGTACGAGGTGGCGTCGAGCGACGGGCATCCGATCCGAGGGAAGGTCACGTTCACGTTGACCGCGGCCGCCGTACCGAGCCCGACCCCGAGTCCGGCCGCGCTGCCGAGCCCGACGGCTGCCCCGTCGACCGCGGCCGCCCCGCAGACCGGCGCGCTCGCCGGGAACACGGAGTCCACGGAGTGGTGGCCGTTGGCCGTAATAGGCGTGGCCGTCGTGGTCCTGATCGGCATCGGCGGTGCGGTGCTCGCCAGGCGCCACCGCGCCAGCTAGACCTCGCGCGAGCGCTCGGTCGTGGTTAGCTTCGCCAGGGCCGCGTCTAGGCGGGCCAGGGTACGCTCGCGCCCCAGCACCTCGAGCGACTCGAACAGCGGCAGGCCGACGGAGCGCCCGGTGACCGCTACCCGCACCGGTGCCTGTGCCTTGCCCAGCTTGAGATCCCGCGCGGCCGCGACCGCCTCCATGGCCTCCCGCAGCGTGTCGGCGGACCAGGTCGGCAGGGCGGCGAACGCGCCGGCCGTGTGACGCAGCAGGTCGGCGGCGTTTTCCTTCATCGCCTTGGCCCACGACGCCTCGTCGATCTCCGGCGCGTCCAGGAACAGGAAGTCCACATAGGATGTGATCTCCGACAGGACGGCGATCCGGGTCTGCGCCAGCGGCGCCACCGCGGCGAAGGCGGCCGGGTCGGTCTTCCACGGCGGCGCCGGAATCGTAGCCGTGCCGTGCAGCCACGGCTGGCACGCCTCGATGAACTGCTCGACGGGCAGCGCCCGGATGTACTCGCCGTTGAAGGCGCGCAGCTTCTTCTCGTCGAAGTACGCCGGAGACGGGTTGACGTCCTCCAGCCGGAACTCCTCCTCGATGACCGACCAGGGCACGATCTCCCGGTCGCCGCTCGGGGCCCAGCCGAGCAACATGAGGTAGTTGCGCATCGCGTCGGCGAGGTAGCCCTCGTCCCGGAAGGCCTCGAGCGCGACCTTGTCCCGCCGCTTCGACAACTTCTGCCGCTTCTCGTTGACCACGACGGGTACGTGCGCCCAGACCGGCGGTACCGCGCCGAGCGCCTCCCAGAGCAGTTGCTGCTTCGGTGTGTTGGGCAGGTGCTCCTCGGCCCGGATGACGTGGCTGATCCGCATCGTCATGTCGTCGACGACGTTCGCCAGCAGAAAGACCGCCGATCCGTCGGCCCGGGCGATGACGAAGTCCTCGAGGTTCGCGTTGTCGAACGTGGGCTCGCCGCGGATCAGGTCGCGGACGACGGTGACGCCGGTGTCGGGCGTCCGGAAGCGCAGGGCCCGTCCCGGGCCGGCTTCGAGCCCGCGGTCGCGGCAGAACCCGTCGTACCCCTTGTGGCTGTCTCCGGTGCGGGCCATCACGTCGTCGCGGGTGCAGTCGCAGTAGTACGCCTTGCCATCCGCGTACAGCCGCGCGCCGGCGGCCCGGTGCTCGGAGTCGTACGAGGACTGGAAATACGGCCCCTCGTAGCTACCGCGGACGATCCCGATCCAGTCGAGCGCGGCGAGGATCCCCTCTGTCCACTCCGGCCGGTTGCGCGCCGCGTCGGTGTCCTCGATCCGGAGTACGAACGCGCCCTCGTGCTGCTTGGCGTATATCCAGTTCTGCAGCGCGGAGCGGGCGCCGCCAACGTGGAACATGCCAGTGGGGGAGGGGGCGAACCGTACCCGTACAGTCACCCGTCCCAGCTTACGCGGGCGATCTGGTCGCGGTACCACTTATATGACGCCTTCGGCGTGCGCCGCTGGGTGGCGAAGTCGACGTGGACGAGACCGAACCGCTTGGTGAAACCCTCGGCCCACTCGAAATTGTCCAGCAGCGACCACACGAAGTACCCCCGGACATCGACGCCGGCCGCGACCGCCTCGTGTACCGCCGCGACGTGAGCCTCCAGATAGGACACTCGGTCGGCGTCGTCGCAGGAGCCGTCCGGACCCAACCGGTCGTCGTACGCGCAGCCGTTCTCGGTGACGTGGATCGGCGGCAACGCGGCACCGTACCGCTCCCGCAGCTCGACCAGCAGGTCCCGCAGCGCCCCGGGCACGACCGGCCAGCCGAAGTACGTCAAGGGGTAGCCGGCCAGCAACCGCATGTCGTACGGCAGCGGGTTCCCCGCACTCGGGGCTCCTGCGCCGAAGGGGTTGTAGTAGTTCACGCCGAGCGCGTCGATCGGGGCCGCGATGGCGTCCAGGTCGCCGTCCCGGATCAGGCCGGCGAGGCGTTCGTGGCCGGCGAAGGCGGTCAGGTCGGGGTACCGGCCGAGCAGTATCGGGTCGGTGAACAGCCGATTGTGCAGAGCGTCGTACGCCAGCGCGGCTGCGCGGTCCGCGTCGGTCGCGCTCTCGGGCGTACCGTCCGGCCCGACCGCGACCGCCGGCGAGTAGCTGTTGGCGATGCCGATCGGGCTCGCGGTGTGCCCGCGCAACGCCGCGACCGCCAGCCCGTGGCCGAGCAACTGGTGGTGCGCCACGGGGAACGGGTCGTCGAACAGGTGCAGGCCCGGTGCGTGAATGCCCCACATGTGGCCGTACACCAGGTGCACGACCGGCTCGTTCAGCGTGAGCCACAGCCGGACCCGGTCGCCCAGGGCGCGGCCCATGCGGTCGGCGTACTCCGCGAACCGCTGCGCGGTGTCCCGCCGCTGCCAGCCGCCGTCGTCCTGCGACACCTGGGGCAGGTCCCAGTGGAACAAGGTGGCCACCGGATCGATGCCGCGGCCGAGAAGGGCGTCGACGAGCCGGTCGTAGAAACCGGTACCGTCCCGCTCGACGCGCGGCCAGGAGATCGAGAAACGGTACGCGGTCACGCCCAGCTCGGCCATCAGCGCCACGTCCTCGGCGTACCGGTTGACGTGGTCGCAGGCGACGTCACCGGTACTGTCGTCGACGATGTGGTCGCCGTCGTGAGTGAACGTGTCCCAGATGGACGGCAGCCGGCCGCCGCCCTCGATCTGGTACGCCGACGTCGCCACTCCCCACGAGAAACTCATGCCCGCTTGACCGCCCGGTCGACGCGTACCCGCCAGCCCTTGTCCTTGACCCTGCCGGCCAGCACGCCCAGAGCCGTCATGGTCCCGCCGGCCAGCGTGGTCCAGTCGACCGGATCGTGCGCGCGGCCCTTGCGAACCAGGTACGCCCGGCCGTCCGTGTTGCTCGTCGCCCAGCCCTGGCCCGGCCCGACCAGCTCGCGCCCGGCCCGCCGCGCGGCGCGGCCGCCGCGGTCGCTGATCAGCTGGACATCGACGGGGTACGCCACCTCGCCGCCGGTCTTCGTCACGATGATGCGGGCCTGGACGTGGTCCGCCCGGCCGAACAGATCGGCGAGCCAGCTCGGCTTCGGGGATTCGACCACGACCTCGACGCCGTCACCGTGCTCGCCGGCGTCGTGCGCGTCAGCGACGGTCCGCAGCAGGTCGACGATCGGCGTCGCGTCCTGCCGGTGGAACTGCACCCAGCCGGGATCCATCGGCCAATCTTGGCAGAGCGGCGCTCACCGCGGGGTCTCGAGGTACTCCTTTGCGAGGCGCTTCGGAGCCCTGTGCAGCCAGGCTTCCACCAGCAGCTCCTCCATGTCGGGCACCCCGATCCGCTCCAGCCGGATCAGGACCGCCGGATACCCGTTGAAGTGGGGAGTCGTGAAGTAGACGTCCGGATCGTCGGCCAGGAGCGCCTCCTTCACGCCGAGGTCGGGCACCCGGGCCGCCAGGATCGGCCCGTCCGGCGCGGCGTCGCCGAGCGCCTCGAGGTCGCCCTTGCGCAGCGGCCGCTCCCAGGCGAAGCTCTTGTCCCTGACCCGCCACTCGAGCAGGCCGTTCGGCGACGACCGCTCCATGGTTTCGGGCAGCGCCAGCGCGATCCGGCTCACGTCGTCCCAGGTAGCCATGCCGCCTACCATAGGCGGGGTGACCGACATTCCTCGGTCGCAGAGGATCGTCGAGATCTCATGGGGCCACCTGGAGGTCGAGGGACTCGGCGCCGGCAAGGACTTCAAGCTGTACCCGGGCGGTGGCCGGCCGTGGGACTGGAACGAGACCGGCACCTGGCACCCGGCGGCCTGTTCCACTCGACCTGCTGACTCCACTATGGAGACAGCAGCGCGCCGAGGATGGTGTCGAGGTACGCCTCCCGGGCGTCGTGGTCGGGTGGAAGAGCCGCCGGTAGCCGGACCGTGAGCTGCAGGTGGCCGAGGTACGCGGAGTACGCGAACAGTGCCCGGCGCGTCGCCTCTTCCGGGCTGAACCCGAGCGCTTCGAAGAGGTCGCCGAGGTACGCCGTACGCCGCTTCACGGCACGCCGCACAGCCGGCCGCACCAAGGGGTGATCCGCGGCGGCGTGCAGGTTCGTCTCGACCGGCGCTAACGAGGTCGCGGTGACGCTCACGAACAGCAGGCGCAGCCGACGGGCGGGATCGGGTTCCGCGTCCACCTGGGCGAGGATCTCCTCGGTGTAGACGCGGTCCCACCGGGCCAAAGCGGCCGTGACGAGCGCGTCGCGGTTCGCGAAGTGCCAGTAGAAGCTGCCCTTCGTGGCGCCCAGGGCGGCGGCGAGCGGTTCGACCGCCACGCCGGCCAGCCCATGCGAACCGATCGCGTCCAGGGCGGCCACGGTCCAGTCCTCTGCGTTGAGTCGACGTTGCGCCACAACCATACGGTACAGTATGGTAACCATACGGTGCCGTATGGAAGCGGGGGGAAACATGACAACACATGACGTGATCGTGATCGGCGCCCGGGTCGGCGGAGCCGCGACCGCCCTGCTGCTGGCCCGTCGCGGGTTCCGCGTGCTGCTCGTGGACCGTGCGGCGATCGGCAGTGACACGCTGTCCACGCATCAGGTGCAGCTGCCCGGGGTGGCCCTGCTGAAGCGCTGGGGGTTGCTCGACCGGATCACGGCGAGCGGGGCAGCGGCCACGACGCACGTGCGCTTCGACACCGGCGGCGTCGTGCTGGACGGCAGGTACCCGAGGCACGACGGGGTCGACGCGCTGTACAGTCCACGCCGGACGGTGCTGGACGCCCTGCTCGTCGAGGCCGCGCAGGCCGCCGGAGTCGATGTGCGCGACCGGTTCACTGTGGACGATCTGGTGTGGACGGACGGGCGGGTGTGCGGGATCCGCGGCTCCACCCGCGGCGGGATCGCGAGCACCGAAACGGCACGGCTCGTCGTCGGCGCCGACGGCAAACACTCCACAGTGGCCGCCGCGGTCCGGGCGGGACGTTACCGGGAGCGGCCCGCCCGGTCGGTCGCGTCGTACTCCTACTTCGCGGGCGTCCCCATGCGCGCCGGTGAGCTGTACCAGCGGCCCGACCGTGCGGTGGCGGTGTTCCCGACGAACGACGACCTGACGATGGTCTACGTCGCGGCGCCGATCGCCGAGTTCGGCGCGCTCCGAAGCGACCTCGAGGCAGCGTTCCTGAGGACGCTCGACGACTGCGGCGATCTCGGCGACCGGGTGCGGGCGGGCGTTCGCGCGGAGCGCCTGCGCACGACCCCGGATCTACCCAACGTGTTCCGTGTCCCGTACGGCCCCGGTTGGGCACTGGTCGGCGACGCCGGACTCGTCATGGACCCGATGACCGGACAGGGCATCGGCAACGCGTTACGCGACGCCGCCGGGCTGGTGGACGCGGTCGCGTCCGGGCTGGGGGACGAGCGGCGGCTGCGGGCGGCACTCGCCAGGCATCACCGCGATCGGGACCGCGCCATCGGCCCGATGTACGACCTCACCATGCGGATCTCCGCTTTCCGGGCGCCGTCGGCTCCCACGCGGCGGCTCTACGCCGCGCTGGCCGGCAACCCGGAGGAGACCTCGAGATTCCTCGGCATGCTCGCCGGTGTCGTCCCGGTCCGGGAGTACCTGTCGATCCGTAACGTGCTCCGGATCGTTCTAGGGTCACGGCATGCGTCCACACGAACCGCGGATGTCGCCGGAGCACGCTGAGCGCCTTCGCCGCTGGCACGACAACGCGTACGACACGGCGCGACGCGAGGCCGGCGACCAGACTTTCATGTACCTCGGGCGCACCTTTGTCGTACCGCCGCAGGTCATGCCGATCACGCCAACGTCCCACCTGCTCGGCGAGGCCGTGCTGGCCGAGGTTCGCCCCGACGATCGGGTGCTCGACATGGGGACCGGCTGCGGGGTCAACGCGATCCTGGCCGCCGCTACCGCTCGGGAGGTCGTCGCGGTCGACATCAACCCGCATGCCCTGGACGCCGCTGTCCGCAACGCCGAGGGCAACGGCGTCGCCGACCGGATCCGGGTGCGGCGCAGCGATGTCTTCAGCGAGGTCGACGGTACCTTCGACCTGATCGTCTTCGATCCACCGTTCCGCTGGTTCGCGCCGCGGGACCTCCTGGAAGCCGCCAGCGCGGACGAGAACTACCGGACGCTGACCACGTTCTTCCGCGAGGTCCGACCGCGCCTCACGGACCGCGGTCGCGTGCTGATCTTCTTCGGTACCTCCGGAGATCTGTCCTACCTGGAGCAACTGGCCGACGAAACCGGCTTCTCCCGCGAGGTGCTGGGCCGGCTGGACTTCGTGAAGGACGGCTGGCGGGTCGAGTACTTCACTTTTCGGCTGACGCCGAGATCACCGCATAGCTCACGAGAAACAACACCGTCGCATTGAGACAGTGCCACAGGAAATGGGTACCGATCGGCCACTGTGCGCACAGCGGTTCGTCCACTGTGCGCAGTGTGAGCGAGACGGCGCCGACCACGCCGACGATCGCCGCTAGCAGCCAGACGCTCGGCGGTACCGGCCGGCGCTGCGCCAGCAACGAGAGCAGGGCGACACAGGCGGCCAGGAATGCGACATTGCTGACGCTGTTGAACGGTTCGCCCCACAGCCCGGGTGCGGTCCGTTCGCAGTACCCGTCGACGTACATCCGGCTACCCGGTGGCACCGTGGTAGAACAGGTTGCCGAGGCCGACGGTGAAGGCGAGCACGCCGTACAGTGCGTGCTCGACGGCCGCGGTGAGCAGCGACCGGGTGCGCTGGTACCGCCGGGCGAACAACCAACCGCCCACCACCGTGAGGGCGACCGAGGCCACCGTACCGAAGATGATGTGCGCGAAGCCGAACGCGATCGCGCTCGCCGCCGCCGCGCCGCGACCGGTGCCGAACACCGGGGCGTACCGGTGCAGCAGGAACGCGCGGTAGATGAGTTCCTGCGGGTACACCGATACGAGCGGATAGAGCACGGCCACCGCCGCCCACAGCAGTGGCCGCTCGCGGGGGAGGTCGAACAAGCGGTCCGGCGCGAGTACCGCGATGACAACCACGGCCGTGACCGCCGCCACCGCCCACAGCCCGAGGATCGATGGCAACGCCGGCCGCAGTGCCTCGGCCCGGACCAGGTTGGCACGGTCGAATGTGGACTGCCGGCGCAGGTACCACCACGCCGCGAAGCCGAGAACGAGCAGGAACGGGATGGGGCTACCGGGGCTGCCCACCAGCGCGTAGCCGCCGACGGCAACGAAGAACAACAGCACATACTCGGCGGTGAGCCACGACCGCCTAGCTGTCCACATGGGCCAGCCGCTGCCGCAGCCGGTAGTCGGTCACCTTCTTCCGGTTGCCGCAGCGCTGCATCGAACACCATCGACGCTGGCCGGGGCGGGACGTGTCGAGGTAGACCAGGTAACAGTTGGGTGCGGCGCACTGGCGTACCCGTTTGATCGTCGGTTCGGCGAAGGTGACCACCGCGTCGCGGGCGATCTCCGCGATCAGCTGGCGTGCGGTGACCGGATCCCGCCAGACGACCTCCCGGCTGATCGGGTCGAGCTGTGGCACGACGCTGGTGTTGGCGGCCACCGCGTTGATGGTGGCGAGGTCGGACGGCTCCGGCCGCCCGCCGCCCGCGGCGTTGATCGCGGAGATCCAGATCGCCTCGCGCAGCGACCGCACGAGCCGTAGGTCGCTGGCTCCCACCCGGACCATCGCCGGGTGCACGCCGTAGCGGGCCAGGTCCAGCCGGCTCACCATCGCCCACTGGACGAAGTCGGCCGGCGTGTGCAGTACCTCGTGCTTGGCGCGGCGGCCCCGGCCTCCGGTGACCACCAACTCCAGGCACAGGGCACCCGCGTCGAACATGAAGATCTGCCCATCGAGGTGGGTAAGGGTGAGCCCCTTCGTCACGTGAGCATTATTACCGGTTACGCGAGGAAGACACGCGTGTTGCGCCACGAGTGCTGTTACGTGTCCCCGCCGGTCTCGCCCACCGGGGCGGCGGTCACGTCCTCGATGGCGTACTTCTTCGCCGCGTCCGCCGGGGCGCTGGCCGCGATCTCGCCGCGACGGGCGAGCTGACGCAGCGTGGCGACCACAATGGACTCCGCGTCGACGTGGAAGTACCGGCGCAGCGCGTGCCGCGTGTCGGATCGGCCGAACCCGTCGGTGCCCAGCGACGTGTAGTCGCCCGGCACCCAGCGGGAGATGAGGTCCGGAACCGCCCGCATGAAGTCGCTGACGGCGACCACCGGACCGGGCGCATCCTCGAGCGCCTGCGTCACGTACGGCACCCGCGGTTCGTCGCTCGGGTGCACGAGGTTGTACTCCTCGCAGGTCACCGCGTCGCGGCGCAGCTCGGTCCATGACGTGGCGGACCAGACGTCCGCGGCGACTCCCCAGTCGGTGGCGAGCAGCTGCTGCGCCTTGAGCGCCCACTGCATGCCGGTACCGCTGGCGAGCAGCTGGGCTCGTGGTCCGTCCACATCGGACGGTGCGGGGGCGTACCGGTACAGCCCCTTCAGCAGCCCGGCCACATCGAGGCCCTCCGGCTGCGGCGGCTGCGAGATCGGCTCGTTGTAGATGGTCAGGTAGTAGAAGATGTCCTCCGGCGCCTCGCCGTACATCCGGCGCAGCCCGTCCTCCACGATGTGCGAGATCTCGAAGGCGAACGCCGGGTCGTACGTGACGACGGCCGGGTTGGTCGCGGCGAGCAGCAGCGAGTGTCCGTCCTCGTGCTGGAGCCCTTCGCCGTTGAGAGTGGTCCGGCCGGCGGTGGCGCCGAGCAGGAAGCCGCGGGCCATCTGGTCGGCCGCGGCCCACAGCCCGTCGCCGGTGCGCTGGAACCCGAACATCGAGTAGAAGATGTCCTCCGGCGCCTCGCCGTACATCCGGCGCAGCCCGTCCTCCACGA
>DASRII010000187.1:0-10938 GCA_035650075.1 Micromonosporaceae bacterium
GCGAGATCGAGGTCCGGTTCACTGCGGACGGACCGGAGCAGACCATCGTCGAGCTGGAACACCGCTACCTCGACCGGCTCGTCGCCGGCCAAGCCATCCACGACACCATCGAGATCAGCGGCGGCGGCTGGACCTCCGTCCTGCTCACCTACGCCAAGGCCGCCATCGCGAACGGAAGATAACCATGACCGACACCCTTGCCCAGTACCGGCGCACGCTCGACACGTTCGACAGCGTCATCGACGCGGTCCAACCCGACCAGTGGAGCAACCCGACGCCGTGCCCGGACTGGAACGCCCGCGCCATCGCCGGCCACGTCACCGGTGGCCAGCAAATGCTGCGCGCCCTCGCCATCGGCACCGAGCCACCCAACCCGTGGGTCGACCCTGCCGGGTTCGCCGGCGAACACCCCGGGCAGGCGTGGCGGGAAGCCCGCACATCCTGCCTGGCCGCACTCACCCCGGCCAACCTCGACCGCACCTTCATATACGAGGGGTACCAAGACACCGTCGGCCGGTTCGTCACCACCATCACCTTCGACCTGCTCGGCCACACGTGGGATCTCGCGCAGGCAAGCGGACAGCACGTCGTGCTACCCGCCGACCTGGTCGAGGAAATGCTCGCCTGGGGCCGGGCCGGCGACGCGGTCCTGCGCCGCCCCGGCTTCCTCGGACCCGCCCTCACCGCACCCGACGACGCCGACGTGCAGAGCCAGTTCATCGCATTCCTCGGCCGCGCCGAGCCTGAAGCTGACCGGCTGCACCGCAGCGAGGCGTTTGCCGGATAGACTCCGGCGCGCCGGCGACCGGGGACAAATTCCGGATCTGCGAGTCGCCGTCCCGCCTCGGCCTGGTAATCCACAGTGCTGTCAGCGGGCAGATCGTACGGGGCGAGCTGATCTACGACGCGGAACAGCTGCGCACAGCAATGTCACAAGGTGCGTAGTCGGGTGGCTTTGCCGGTGAGGTAGTCGCGCTCGGCGAGGCTGGTGGTGCGGCCGGCAGCCCGCAGGTAGTGCGTGATCGCACCGTTGGGGTCGCCGGCCATCTCCAGCAGGTGCGCACGTACCGCATCGAGGCGGTGGTGGCCGGGCAGGCGACTGTCGAGGCCGGTGAGCGCGGCCAGACCGGCGTGAGGGCCGTCCACCATGGCCAACGCGATGGCCCGATTGAGCGTGGCCATCGGGTTGCCGGTCATGCGTTCCAGCAGGCCGTACAGGGCGAGGATCTGGGGCCAGTCGGTGTGCTCAGCGGTGGCGCCTTCGTCGTGGATGGCGGCGATGGCGGCCTGCAGCTGGTACTCGCCGATCGCCCGTCTCGGGAGGACTGCCGTGAGCAGCGCGACGCCCTCGGCGATGAGCGCCCGGTCCCAGCGGGTGCGGTCCTGCTCGGCCAGCGGAACGAGCTCACCGTGCGGCCCGGTACGGGCCGGACGGCGCGCGTCGGTGAGCAGCATGAGGGCGAGCAGCCCGGTCACCTCGGGCTCGTCGGGCAGCGCCCGCTGCAGGGCGCGGGTCAGCCGGATCGCCTCACCGGACACGTCGGTGCGGGTCACCTGCGGGCCGGCGCTAGCGGCGTACCCCTCGTTGAAGATCAGGTAGAGCACGTGCAGGACGGTGCGCAGCCGCCCGGTCCACTCGTCGCCGGTGGGCATCCGGAACGGGATGTCCGAGGCTTTGATGCGCTGCTTGGCGCGGCTGATCCGTTTGGCCATGGTGTCTTCGGGGACCAGGAACGCGGTCGCGATCTCCGAAGTGCTCAGCCCGCCAACGGCGCGCAAGGTTAGCGGGATCGCCGAGCCGGGCGCGAGCACGGGATGGCAGCACAGGAACAGCAGCACCAGCGAATCGTCCATACTGGACGGTTCGGCCGGAGCGGCCGGTTCGCGGGCGACGGCCAGGTCCTCGCGGTGGCGGCGGGCCGCGTCCGCGCGCCAGATGTCGGTGAGCCGGCGGGCGGCCACGGTGACCAGCCAGCCCCGCGGGTTGCTGGGCGTGCCCTCGTCCGGCCACTGGGTCGCGGCGGCGAGGAGGGCTTCCTGCACGGCGTCTTCGGCGTCGGCGAAGTCGCCGGAGCGGCGCACCAGCACGGCGAGGACCTGCGGCGCCAGCACACGCAGCAGGCCCTCGACGTCGGCGCCGGCGTTCACCACTCCGGCGGCGGGGCGTCCATGATCGGCCGAACCACGATCGGCTTGCGGGTCGGCGCTCCACCGGGGCCGGGCGCCGCAGAGGTCCGCGCGGCGATCTCGATCGCGCGCTGCTCGCTGTCCACGTCGACCATCCAGAACCCGGCCAGCAGCTCCTTGGCCTCCGGGTACACGCCGTCGGTGATCACCGGTGCACTGACCCCGTCGCTGGCGACG
This sequence comes from Micromonosporaceae bacterium, assembly GCA_035650075.1. Lineage (GTDB taxonomy): Bacteria > Actinomycetota > Actinomycetes > Mycobacteriales > Micromonosporaceae > DASSUC01. The sequence goes on from DASRII010000187.1 coordinate 2,365, forward strand.
ATCTTCGTGGCTTCCGGCCCGGCCAGTTTCTCCGCGGCGATCAGCTCGCCGGCCTCGGTCATCTCCTGGTGGATCTGCTGCATGTGCGCCCAACTCGACTTGACGTCGTCCGGCGTCCAGTCCTGGACCGGGTCGTCGGGTGAGTGCGTCATCATGATCAAATATTTCATCGCGGGCTGCTCCTGTCGTCGGTGTGCCCCGGCAGGCACTTCACCCTACGGTCGAAGCTGGCCGTTGGCGCTGGACATCGACCGTGCCCGCATAACCGTTTGCGGCACTGGTGTGGTCAATGGTGTTGCCGGGACAGTTTGCGGGGTGACGATGGTTACGGTGACCCGCGGCAAAGCCCGGATACCGGTCTCACACACTCGCGCTGGGACCGGAGCGGCCAGGTCGGGCGGCGGGTGGCGATTCCCTTGCAGGGAAGCGCATCTGCATCGTCGAGCCAGCCCACCCGAGGTCTCTCACCGGTTTTCCGGACCCGGCGCTGTTCGCCAGGTTCGGACTGCCTATGACGACTCCAGCAGCTGCTCGAGCCGGGCGAGGTCCTTCTGGTTCGCGCGGCGCATCGCCGCCGCCATCACCGGTGCGGTGACCTTGGCGAACCCGGCCGGCTCTCCGCGGTTGCGTAGCGCCATCCGGGTACTCGACTCGCCCTCCGGCTGCCAGGTGTAGGTGGTCTCCATCGGGAACGGCCCCTGCGCGGTACGCATGACCAACCGGTGCGGCCCGTACTCGATGACCTCGTAGGTGTACTCGAGCGTCCGCCCGAGAAATCGGGCCACGAAGTCCAGCCGCGATCCCACATCGACCGGCGGCGGGGTCAGCCACCGGACCGAGGTGATGTTGGCGTACCACTCGGGCGCGTTCGACGGGTCACCGGCGTACGCGGCGACCTGCTCGCACGGGCGGGCGATGACAATCTCCGTGGTCACGTCGACGGCCATATCGCCAACCCTATTTGGGCGGCAGGCTACGGGCGTACCCGACGCCGCGGTCCACCCAGCGGCGCAGGTCCTCGTCCTCGGCGCAGCCGGCCGGGTCGACCAGCAGCCAGCCCTTCATCGGCCGCCCGGTCAGGTCGAACACCCGAGCGCCCGGTTCGGCCAGCAGTTGCTCCTGCTCGCCGGGATCGGTGCGCACGATGAGCGACTCGGCGTGCACGCCGACGGCCATGTTGCCGTGCAGCAGCATCGCCAGCCCACCGAACATCTTCTTCTCGGCCAGCCCGGGTTCGGCGCCGATCAGCTCCCGCAACCTGGTCGCCAGCCCTTCGTCGTATGCCACACCCGGCATCCTGGCACGAGACGACCCGCCCGCAACGGCGCTATCGCGCGGCGAGCAGGGTGGGCAGCGCCCGTGCCAGTCCGGCCCACACCTGCTCGGGCGGAGTGAACGGCGGATCGCTGCGGTACACCTCGGCGACGGCGACCGCCAGATCCAGCTCGCGCGCGGCCGTGTCCAAGGTGGTGGTCTCGATCGGCAGGGTCACCCCGCCGTGGCGGGCCCACCGCGGGTCGGCGGGGTCAAGGATGCCGCAATCGACGCTGGCGCGAACCAGCTTGTCGCACCGGCACGGGTTGCTCGCCCGGACCAGGCCGCAGCGCTGGCCCATCAACTGCCGCATCACCGCCCGCGCCCGGGCCAGCCGCTGCCGGAACGCCGCTGGGCTGATGTCGCAGATCCGGGCGCCCTCGGCATCGGTGAACCGCAGCAGGTCACCGAGCAGGTAGACGATGCGCTGCTCGCGGGACAGGCACAGCAGCATCCCGTACGTGCACGACAGCCGTACGTCGGCGCACAGCTCCTCGTATTCGGCCCGTGCGGCCGGGTCGAAGGCGGCGTCGGCGGCGTGGGCGTCTAGAAACGCTGCGAAGTTCTCTGGGCTGACGATTGACGCCTCCGCGGCGCGGCGGGTGGTGCGCATCAGCTGCCGGACCGCCACCGGGTACGCCCAGGTGGTGAACTTCGACCGCCCCTCGAACGAGCCCAGGTGGGTGACCAGGCGGATGAGCACCTCCTGGGTGGCGTCCTGCGCGTCGTGCGGATTGCCGCAGAACCGTAACGCCAACCGGTACATCGGCTGCTGAACCTGCCTACACAGCGACTCCAGCGCGGCCCGGTCGCCATCGCGGGCCGCCAACGCCAGCCCGGTCAGCTCGTCCAGGTCGGTCCCCGCGCCACCAACATGCGGCGTGGTGTCACCGTCCATGCGATCATCCTCCCGCCCCCGTCCCGGAGCGGGTAGCCGGATCACCCGCCGGGACTGGCGCTGGCCGCCGGTTATGCGTGCACCGGTGCGATGGCAAGTACCCCGTGCAGGAACAGCGCCGACTGCATGTCGATCAATGCGAACATCGGCGCGCACAGCTCGGAGCCTTCCGATGCCTTGGCGGCGGCCTCCGCGTCTTGCAGGCTCGCCCAGTACACCACCTCGATCCACTTGTCCTGTTCGGCGTTGTAGGACAGCTCCCGCGAGATGAACCCGGGCTGTTTGCGCGCCCAGGCCGACACCGCGTCGACAGTCCCCAGCAGCTGCTCACGGGTCACCCCGTCGTTGAGCGAGAACACCACCAACTCCAGCACCCTGTCCGGTTGTCGCTCGTCTGTCACGATCATGCCCTTCCGTCTCGATGGTCGGACGGTATTCGACCGTCCACAACCAGATGAGAGACCGCGACCCTGGCCGGTGTGACAGACCTAGCCGGAGGAATGTCGTACGGGGATGTCGCAGTTGCCGCGAGGTCTCCGTACGCCGGCTCTACCCCGGCACCCACCGTATCGACATCCAAGTCGACGGGTAGCGACGGCAGCAGGCAGAACCGATCGAACAGTCCAGGGTGGACAAACCCGGTGATCGCGGCGATGAGTCCGTTGTGGACGGTGAGCACCTTGACGGCGAACGGCCGGTAGCCCCGGCTGTCGCCCGCCGGGGCGTAAACGGCCAGTGCCGGCTGGCGGTTCGCGCCAGTAGGCACCAGCCGCAGGTCGACACCCCACGGGCTGGCGAACAGCCGCCGCAGGTAGAGGCCGATGTTGTCGCCGCCCTGGTACCACGATGGCGTCGGCGGCATCGCCAAATGCGCGTCCTCACGCAGCAGGGCGACGAGCGCGGGCACGTCCTTGGCGTGCCAGGCCCGTACGTACCGGGCGACCAGATCGGCCTGCTCCGCCGGCGTCGGTACGCCGTCGCCGGCCGGGAGGCGGTTCTGCAGGGTCGCCCGGGCGCGCTGCAGCGCGCTGTTCACCGACGCCAGCGTGGTGGCGAGCATGCCTGCGGTCTCACCGGCCGAGAAGCCCAGCACCTCCCGCAGCAGGAGTACGGCCCGTTGCTTTGGCGACAGGTACTGCACCGCGGCGACGAATGCCAGCTCGATGTGCTCGCGGCGAACCACCGCGGCCGCCGGGTCGGCGAGGGGATCCGGGTCGGCGACGTCGAGCAGGGCATCCGGGTACGGCTGTAGCCACGGCAGCTCCGGATCGTCCGGCTCCGGCGGTCGGTGCGGGTCGGCCGGGCCGACGATCGCGGGGGGCAGGATCCGCCTGGCCCGGTGGTCAAGTGCGTCGAGGCAGGTGTTGGTGGCGATCCGGTACAGCCAGGCCCGCACCGACGACCGGCCCGCGAAGCCGGCCAGACCCCGCCACGCCTTCAGCAGCGTCTCCTGCACCGCGTCGTCAGCGTCATCCAGGCTGCCGAGCATCCGGTAGCAGTGCACCAGCAACTCCCGCCGATACGGCGCCGTCAGCCGCCGAAACGCTAGCTCATCCCCGGCCACCGCCGCCGCCAGCAGCGCCGGCACCTCGGCCCGGCCCGCTGCTGTAGACGTCACGATCGTCACTCGCTCAGGCTAAGCCGCCGGCAGCGATGAATCCGCCCCCGGGCCGCCGTCACAACCGTCAGAAGCCCATCGCGTGGAGAGGAACCGGGCAACCATGCCAACCATCACCAACACCGTCGACCTCAAAGCCAGCCCGGACGACGTCTGGGCCGTACTGTCCGACATGCCCGCCACCCGGCACTGGCTGCCCGGCGTCGTCGCCGCACACATGGACCGCGACGTACGGGTCTGCCGGATGGCCGACGGGCAGGAGGTCCACGAGAAGATCAGCGACATCTCCGCCGAACGGCGCGGCTACCGTTTCGAGCACCTGCGCGTCCCGTTGCCAGTTCGGCAGTCCGGCGGAACCTTCATCGTCAATGCCGGCCCCGACCCGTACTCCGCCACCGTCACCCTGACCACGACCTTCGAACCACTCGACCCGACCGCTGTTGACCAGCTCACCGGCATGATCCACGGAGCATTCCAGCAATCGCTGGAATCACTGCGCCGCTACGTCGAGGACAAGCTGCCCTGGGACACCCCCTGACCAACCGCGACATACGAAGCTGACGCCATGGTGGCCCCTCAACGCAGCCTCGTTCACCGGCAGCACCGTGCTCGTGGCCGCCTTGCAGCTAGCCCCGCTCCCGAAGCAGGGCCAGATTTCGAACGGCACCGGGATCACCGAGCTCCGCCGACCGGCGCAGCCACACCAAAGCCTCCGCCTGGCGCGCCGTCGACTGATGCAACAACACACCCAGTTCGTTCATCGCCGCCGCGTGCCCGCCCTCGGCCGCGCGCCGCAACAACGCTTCGGCGGCCTCGAGGCGTCCGGCCTTGAGGTAGCTGACCCCGATCATCCGGGTGGCCTCCAGGGAACCCTCCCGATCAGCCCGCCGCCACCACACCTCCGCCTCGGCGGTCCGCCCGGCCTGGTACAGAAACACGCCCAGATTGGTCATGGCCTCGACAATCCCGCCCGCGGCGGCGACGGACAGGTAGGGCTCCAGTTCGTCGAGCCGGTTGGCCTCGTAGAGCCTCACCGCGGTCTGAAAGGCGGACAACGCCTCCTCCCTGGACACCTGCGCCTGCTTCATCGTCCCAACAAACTCGGCGTTACGCAGTGCTCCGCCGGCCGCGGCCCGGTCCAGCCACGGCAGGCTCTCATCCATCCGACCGTCTCGCTGCAGCAGGCCAGCGAGCCCTAACGCGGCCTTGGCGTGCCCCGCCTCTGCCGCACGCCGAAACCAGTGCTCGGCCTCCCTGGCCCGCTCGGCGCGCATGTGCAGGACACCGGCGTTGTATGCGCTTTCGACGTCGCCGCGGCCAGCGGCCCACTGGAACAGTCGAGCCGCACCCTCGGCCCGACCCTCGTTTAGCAGCAGGACGGCCAAACGCTGTGCGGCGTCCAGATCGCCGCGTTCGGCCGCATGCCGCAAGGCGGTTTGTTCCTCGTCGGCTGTCGGGCCGATGTCCGGCAGCGCCGCCTCGCCGTGCGCGTGCCCGTGCTGCCAGTCGTCCGGCTGCTGAACCATCAGACCCTCATCCCCCATCACCGTATGCGATCGTCGGACATCAATGTAACGCCTAGTCGTCATAGGCGTCCTGGAGCAGCCGACGTGCGCTCACCCTTCCCTAACGGCCTTCGGTGGTGGGCTGCTTGGGATCGAGCCGGTGAGGCAGCGACTCTATGCCGGTAGATCTCTTCCGGCTCGAGGTTCCACGGGATGTACCAGCGTCCCCGGCGCCAGGATCACCGCGGCGCCGACCTGCACCGGTTGCTTCGTCGACGACGACCTCAACCGCAGGGCCGCCGAACTGAACAGACGGCGCACGGCGAGTTCGTCGGTCCACTTCCTCATGGATGACAGAGTCTCCCGACTCAGGACAATAGAAGCGGATGGCGTCGATGTCACCCGGGAGGCCGGCGGCCGGCGGTCAACACCCATAGTCACCCCAACACTGGCTCGGCCCTCCTGTTCTGGTGTGGGTCAAAGCTCGAACTCCGGTACTCCATGCGGATAGTCGGCGAATTGCGCAGGAGTGCAACTGCGTGACAAGCCGGGACGGTGGTGGGACGGTGATCGCACGGATCAACCGCACCACCGGTGCCGAGTCAGTGGAGTGTGGATGTCTGAGCGTGATCTCGCCGCGTCCGTCGGCGTGGTGCCGCGCCTTACCACGTGGGGCCTGTCGGCCGACGCCGATCTCGTCTTCCGCGTCCTGACGGAGCGGGGGCCACAGACCGCGGCCCAACTCAGCGGCTCGTTGGGGCTCAGCCGGCTGCGCGTCGCGGATGCGTTGGACGAGTTGACCGCCAGTGATGCCTGCCGCTCGGATCCAACGACCCGGGTCGGTCGGCCGTGGTCGGAGACTCGCCTCTGGCGCGGTCGCCCGCCGACTCATGTGCTCGCGGGACTTCACCGGCGTCATGTCGAAGCGGCGTCGGCCACGCGGGCGCGTCGCACGTTCGCCACGCTCGCCGAACTCGGTGTGGAACTGACCGACGCCAGGGAGCGGGCCAGGACGGTCCGAGTGCTCGGGGGCAGCACCCGGGTGCGGATGCGGTTGGCTGAGTTGGTCGCTGAAACACGCCGGGAGCACCTGTCGATGCATCCGGAGCCGACGTTCGACGTCGACACGGTCAGAGCCGCGGCGCCGCTGGACCACACGCTTGTCGCCCAGGGTCGAACGGTCCTGACCCTGGGTGTACCGGCGACGGTGGGCGACACGACAGCCGCTCATACGATGCAGCTCACGGCCGGCGGTATGGAGCATCGCGAACTACCGAGTTTGCCGATCAAGCTCATCATCGTCGACCGGCGGGTGGCCGTGCTGCCGCTGGACCCGCATGACATCGGACAAGGTGCGCTCGAGGTCTGCGACCCGCCGGCGGTCGAGGAGTTGGTCGCCCGCTTCCTGCGTCTGTGGGCCAATGCAGACACGTCCAAGAACGGACCAACGATGAGCATTGAGCTAACGCCGAGAGAGCGCGCCATCGTCAACCTTCTCGCCGCAGGTCATACGGACAGCAGCGCCTCGGCCTGCCTGGGTCTGAGCCGCCGGACAGTCGTCTACGCGATACAGGGTCTGATGGAACGCTACGGCGTCCAGAACCGGTTCCAGCTTGGGCTCATCCTAGGGCCGATGCATAACAACCCCACAGGGACGGATGACGAAAGCGAGTACGGGAGCACTCGACACAAAGGAGAAACTCGTGGTCAACCATAAGCGATCCGCAATCCTCGCTCTCGCTCTCGCACTGGCTACCCCATCGGCGTCGGTGATGTTGACCTCGCCGGTTCCTGTCGCGGCGGTCGCCGGCCGGACAACGGAGACTGTCCCGCGCCCGGTGAACTGTCCGGCTCCCCCGGCATTACCCGACGGCGCCGGAGCCATCCCGAACTTCCCCGGCCCGTGCCCTCAGCCGAGGCCCCCGCGGCCCCCGGCGCCACCTCCACCACCCCCGCCCACCCCTCCGGTAGGTCCAGGTTGTCCGAACTGCTGGCCTGTGGGGGGCTGACCTAGCCCCGTCGACCTGATCAGGTCCGTGCGCTTCCGGGGTCGGCCCCGGCTGCGCGGCCACGCCGGGCCCACCAGCCGCACTCGTCGGACTCGGCCGCGCCATAGATAAGGGCGGCCACTGACAAAGGTGATTGTTGGCTTGCTGCACCATGCCCAAAAACGGGGAAATCGAATGCGGCGAAATTCCGCGATCGGTTCACCGTGCCCTGACTATCGGGAGGTACTCATGCGTCACCCGTCCAACATTCGCGGACCGCCGGAGTGGACAAAGCACGTGCCGAATCCGATTTTCACTTCGTCTTGCGAGGAGGGATGAATGACTCACCGTCGACAATTGATGTTCGCACTCGCGGCCGCATCGATCCTGGCGACGTTCACGGCGTCACCGGCGACGGCCGCCACACCCGGGCCAGCCCCGGCAACCCCGGTGTTCGCCATCGCGATGGAATCCAACACGGTGGACCACACAGGCGTGATCACCCGGGAGCGAACGATCCGTACCCTGCCGCCCGCCGGCCTCACCCCGACGTCGGGGTGGGCGGCGCCGGCCAACTGCCCTGCTCCGCCGGCACTACCCGACGGCGCCGGAGCGATCCCGAACTTCCCGGCCCCGTGCCCTTCGCCGCCGAGACCGCGGCCTCCGGTGCCCCCACCCCCGCCGCCGCCTCCACCTCCGCCGCCGCCTCCACCTCCGCCGCCGCCGGGTCCGATTCAGGTGACCTGCCGGGTCTACAACACGTCGTACGTGATCTTTCTTGACAACGGTGACGGGAGGTACGGCATCGGCGACACGACGGTCGTACAGTGGCCGTTCCGGGTGGAGTGGTGCTACCCGCTGGACAACAACGCAACGTCCCTGCCCGTCATCACCTACCAGGCTTCCGAAGGGCCGGTCTGGATCAACCCGTCGTACCAGGTGTCGTACAGCGGAGCCGTGGAACGCCGGACGGTCCGCCGGTGGCTCATGAACGGGTTCGTCGAGGTAGTCACGACCACGTTCAGCGGTCGGCAGTTCGATCTGACGCTGTGGCTGCCGGGCCCAATCGGTGACCCGGTCCACTACTACTTCAACCCGATCGTAGAGATAACGGTCGACGGCTTCGGCAACGCGAGTTCGTGCGACCGCCAGGTGTACCCGGGTGGGTGCCCGCTCTAACGAACCAGCCGGGGGCCACGAGCCTGTGGCCCCCGGTACGCGCCCTTGACGTCAGGCGGCTGGTGCTGCAGC
>DASRII010000188.1:0-8712 GCA_035650075.1 Micromonosporaceae bacterium
TCCCGGGCGGCGACCGCTGGCCGATCGGGGACGACGAACGCCACCTGCTCAACGAGACCGGGCGGACGCAGATCGAGGCAGGCCAGACCGGGACCGCGCTGGCGAACTTCGCTGCGCTGCACGCGGCATGTCAGGGCTGCGCCGAGGTGGACGCCGTCACCCGCTACGCGGTGCTGACCGGCCTGGCGGCGGCCCACGGGGTGGAGGGTCAGTACTCCACCGCGCTGCGGTTGACGCGCCAAGCGGTCGATGGTCTAAGTGGCGTCCTGGGACGCCGCCACCAGGACAGCCTGACCGCACTGAACAACCTCGCGGTGGCGCACCTGAACCTGCGCGACTACGAGCAGGCCCACGCCGTCTTCCGGGAGGTCTATCTCCGCCGGCGCGACCACCCGCGCATGGGCCGGACGCACCGGGACACGCTCGTGGCGTTGAACAACCTCGCGATCGCCCGGGGGCACCTCGGCGGATCAGCCGCCGACCGGGACCGGCATCGCCGGGTGGCACACCGGTACTGGCTCGGCTCGCAGGCCCGCTGGCGCAAGATCGCCAAACCCGACGACCAGTACGCGCTGGACGTGCTCAACGGGCTGGCGCTCAGCTACCGGGCACTCGGGATGCTGGACGAGGCCTTGGCGACGATCGACGACCTACACCGGCGACGCACAGCGCTGCTCGGCCCCGACCACCCCGACACGCTGGGCGCACTGGAGAACAAGCTGATCATCCTGGGAGAAACCGATGAACGAACCCGATGAGACCTTCCAGTCGATCCTGCTGGGGCGGCTGCAGGGTCAAGGGCCCGGGCACTACCAGACCGGCACCACGATGCGGAACCTGATCCGTAGCGAACTCGAGGGCGCGACCGCCGTCCCCGCCGCCCCGGCGGACCTGCCCGACGGCGTCACCCCGGACGGCGTGCGCCTCGACGGAGATCACGTCGACGCCGAGATCGATCTCCAGCAACTGGCCATGGCCCTGCAACAGCACCGTGTCGACGCGTTCGGCAGTGATGACCCACGGACCATGATGGCCACAAGCTACCTGGCCTACTCGCTGGCGGTGGCCGACCACCTCGACGGGCAGCTGGAGTGGGCACACACGCTGGCCGAGGACGCCTACGAGGGCATCGCGGACGCCGCTGACGACCACGCCGAGCACCTCGGAGTGCACGACCTCCAGATCGCACGCCTCATCCGGGACTGGATCGCGCGGCGGCTGGACGAGGGCGACACCTGAGCCGGTCAGTCCGGCGGCTGAACGGGCTGGCCGGACACGGTGGGACGCAGGCTGGCCAGGTCCGCCAGCACCTCGTCCGCCTTGACCGACCCCAGGGCGGACAGCGTCCGCCAGGCCTGCCGCCACCACCGCTGCGCCCGGGCATGGTCGCCGGTCGCCGCAGCCACGGCGCCGAGGCCGCGCCGGGCAAGTGCCTCCTCGAACCGGCTGCCGCACCTCCTGCTCGCTGCCACGCCTGCGCGATACGCCCGGTCAGCGACCTTGTAGCGGCCCGACAGCAGCAGAACACGGCCCAGCGCGTTCTGCGCCCGCGCGGCGTTCATGTCCAGACCCAGCTCAGCGCAGATCTCTATCGACTCGGTGAGATGCCGCTCCGCGTCATCGAACCGGTGTGTCTCGATTTCGACCAGGGCGATGCCGCGCAGCGTGATGGCGACGTACCGGCGCGAACCGGAATCCCAGGACGCGGCCTGACGGTAGAAGTCCAGGGCCCGCCGGTTGAGGTCAAGGGACCGGTCGAACTCCCCGCGGCGGCGGTGGACCACCGCCTGGTGGGCCAGCGCGTTGCTGACGCCGTGCGGGTCGTCGACCTCGGCGAAGATCTGCTCGGCGATCCGGTAATGCACCAGCGCGGCAGCGTCGTCACCGCGTTCGTGCAGCGCCAGGCCCAGGTTGTTGCGCGTCATCGCCTCGCCCCGTCGCTCACCGGCCCGAATCGCCGCGGCGAGCGCGCACTCGTGGCTGTGCACCCACTCGTGCGTGCGCTTGCTAAGGAAGAAGTAGCTCTTCAGCTGGAAGGCGAGCCGCCACCGCAACCCGTCCAGGTCGGGCTCGTCCTGCCGGCACAGCGCCGCCATGGTGGCGCACTCGGTGTCGAGCCAGCGCAATGCCGCGTCGTAGGTACGCAGCGGCGCGGCGATGCGGGCCGCGCCCGGCAGCTGCAGCCGGTAGCGCAGCGGCTCGATCAGCTCGTCCGCCCGGCGCGCGGTGTGCAGGTAGTAGTGAAGCAGCCGCTGTCGGGCGGTGCGGCCCTGCGCCTCGTACTCGTCCCGGTGTACGAGTTCGCGGGCGTACAGCCGGATCAGATCATGCAGCTCGAACCGGCCCTCGGTCGCCTCCTGGACCAGGTGCGCCCGCGCGAGCGAACGCAGGCGCGCGGCCGCGTCCCGCGCCGTGGTGGCGGTCAGCGCGGCAACGACGTAGCGGTCGAACGTGGTGCCCGGAAACAGCCCGAGCCGGCGGAACGCCGCCGCGACGTCGCACGGCAGCTGCATGTACGACCAGAAGAACACGCTTCGTAGGTCCGAGCGGACATCCTCGCTTGCGAGTTGGTCCAGACGGTCATGCTCATCGGACAGCTCCGCCACAAGCGTCTCCAGCGCCGCGGCGGGCCGGGACCTCGCGATCTCCGCCACGATGCGCAGCGCCAACGGCAGCCCGCCGCACAACCGGATCAGCGCGGCCACCGCCGCCGCGTCCTCCTCGACGACAACGCCCACAACCCTGCGCAGCAGACCTACCGACTCCTCGACGGTCAACGGGTCCAGGCGGACGACCCGGGCGCCGTGGTGGATCACCAGCCCGGGCACGTCGAGGCGACTGGTGACCAGCACCGAGCATGACGTCGACCCGGGCAGCAGAAGACGCACCTGCTCGGCGGAGCGGACATTGTCCAGCACGACGAGCACCCGCTTGCCGGCCAGGACGGTCCGCAGCACCCCCGACCGGCCGACGACATCCTCAGGCATCGCAGCCGGATCCACGCCCAGGGCGCGCAACCAGCCCGGCAGTACCTCCTCAGCGGCGACCGGTCGGTCCGGTCCCCACCCCCGCAGATCGGCGTAGAGGACACCGTCGGGGAACCTGCCGGCCGCGCGGTGTGCCCAGGTCACCGCGAGCGCGGTCTTACCCACGCCCGGCTGGCCGACCACGACCGCCATCGGCACGGCCCGACTGTCGCCCGCCAGCAGCGCCCGGTCCAGCGCGCTGAGTTCCGCCTCGCGCGCGGCGAACCCGCCGGTACCCGGCGGAAGCTGCTGCGGAACCGACCAGCCCGCACAACCCGACGTCGTCGCCCCGCGGCGCACCGGTGCCGTACGCGGGGATGCTCCTCGGCGACGCCGTCCCACCTCGAGGCACACCAGGTCATACAACCCGTCCCAGTCCCGCACGCCGGTACGGGCAGCCGGGATACCGGAAAGGACCGCACGCATCGCCGGCCACGTCGAACGCGCATCCGGTATGGCCCGGCCGCTCTTCGCGTCGTACCAGACACTCTTGCTCACACCACTGACCAGCTCGGCCGCCCGGTCACCGCCCAACTCCGCGACCGCCCTCGCCAGACCTGTCCGGAACCGCTGCTGACTCACCGAAGAGGAGCCGACCGACCGCACCGCTGCCGCACCTCCGACCCTCACGGCCGTCCGGCGCCGGACAAGTTCGCCGGACGAGGGCGTGCCGTACATGAAGTTAAGGCGCCTACCAACCTGCTGTCCGCCGCCGCGCGGTGGCGGACAAAGGTCGCCGGTCCCACCCAGGCCGTGCACGCTACCCCCATGTCCACGGTCTCACAGATGCCCATGCCCGGATGCTCCACGTCGCCAGCCACTCCGCGCGCCGGCCACGCTGACAGGCGACCTGTTGCGGTCGTACTGACCGCCCTCAATGTGGAATATGATGCGGTACGTTCGCATCTCTCTCAGTCAAATATCTATCGCCACCCCGCAGGCACCCTCTTCGAGATCGGCTGCCTGCCGGGCGTCCCAGCACCGGTGGCGATAACCATCACGGGTGAGGGCAACCTCAGCGCGGCCGTGCTGGCCGAGCGAGCCATCGCGACCTTCCGGCCGAGGATGGTGCTGTTCGTCGGCGTTGCCGGCGCGCTCGCACACGACGTCCAACTTGGCGACCTGGTCGTCGCCACGAAGATCTACGCCTACCACGGCGGCAAACACGCCGACCGCGGCGTCCTTCATCGCCCAGCCGTGTGGCAGCCAAGCCACGCGCTCACTCAACTCGCCCGACACGTCGCCCGGACCGTCGGCTGGACCGCCGACCCCGCCGCGCAGGCCACAACCCGACCGCCGCACGTGCACTTCAGGCCGGTGGCCGCCGGCGAAGTGGTCCTCGACTCCCGCACCACGTCCCTTGCCCGCCAGCTCTACCGGCACTGCAACGACGCCGCCGCCATCGAAATGGAAAGCGCAGGCATAGCCTGCGCCGTCCAACACAACCCCTCCGTTCCAGCCCTCACCATACGAGGTATCAGCGACCTGGCGGACGGTCTGAAGCGCCATGCCGACCGGGCTGGAATCCAAGCAGTCGCGTCGGCACGTGCCGCTGCGTTCGGGTTTGCGCTCATTGTCGCCCAGGCACGCCGCGTGTCAGACGCTCGATCCACCCGGCCGCGTGCTGGCTCGCTGGCACGCGACCACAACGAAGCACGCGACGCCGCGAGCTGATGCCTTCACCGGACCAACAACCCCTGAGGTCGCGGCTTCAGTGGAAGTGTCCACAAGGTCCCCTGCTGGATCCAGCCCGGACGGTGTGCCGGGAACGGCCTACGACTCCAGGCGGATCAGCGTGACGACGAGACGCCGGTTACCGGGCTCCTCGGTGACGGACAGGGTGAGCTCGAGAGGGCCGTTGGGTGTGTCCTTGCGGAGGATCCATGCGCCGCCTTCGGGTGGCTGGCCGGACTGGTCGACCCATCCGTCGTTGTGCGCGGCGGTGAGCGCGTTGTCGACGACCTGCTGGGGTCGGCGTCATCCTGGAGGGGTAGCCGGCGGGTAAGTGTAGCCCGGACTGGTTTGCCCAGTGATCGGCCGCCGCGTTGTTCGATGGTCTCTCCCGCGGTTGTTCCAGAAACGGGGACGGTGGCCATCCGCTCGGCCCGTAGCGGTTCGACACCGCTGTCGTTGCTGCAGCCGCCCAGGAGCAGCAGTGCTACGGCCGCCAGCGGTAGCACTGCTGCCACGCGGTTCACCATGCGCGCCGTCGCCGCCGGACGGTGAGCAGGATGACCACGCCTATGACGACGAGCATGACACCGATGCCGATGGCCATGGTCAGCGCCGTGCCGGTTCTGGGCAGCGGTGAGCCGCCGGACGGCACGGGCGGCTCGGTCGAGCTTGGAGTTGCCGCGGATCCTTCGACGAAGGCGTATCCGTCCGCCCGGCTGCCGATGCCGCTGAGAGTGATGCCTTCGAACCGGTCGTCACCCGACATACCGGGTGACGAGCCGGGTGCGGCGCTGGTCCACGCCCATCCCAGACCGGCCACAAGCGTCGAACCGACGCCGATAGCCGTCGAGGCCGAGCCGCTTCCGGAGCAGTCGGCGCCAGCGCGTGGCCGGCGTGTAGAAGCGGGCAAGACCGGGCGGAGCAAGGCCGAGACCACCGCTCTGGTCGCTGCGTTCATGGCGGCAACCCGGGGCGTCGCAGTCGGCGTATGCGCGGGCGTTGAACCTGTCGGAGAAGTGGGTCAGCCAGTGCCTCAAGCTGGCCACCGCGCAGCCGTTGGCGGTGACGGCGTGAGCCGCCGCCGCAGCGCGCAGACCCGCGTGCCTGTAGCCCACGGGACGTCAAGCCCAGCAACATCATCATGCGGGCGGACGGTTCGACCGTGCTGGTCGACCTGGGCATGATCCGCTTGGTCGATGGTGCCGGCCGGGCCGGGCGCAGCCGACCGTACGCCGCGCCGGACTGTTCCAACCCGGCGCGGGCAGCACCCCGGACGCCGACCGGTTCGCGTTCATCGCGACAGTGGTACACGCCGTGCTCGGCGAACCGCCACCGGTCTGCGATGAGCACGGACCTGACCCATCCGCTGTACTCACGCGCCTGCAGAGCAATCCGACAAGCGCCCGCCGCCCGATCGTGATGCGCCATCTTCTGGAGGCGCTAGAGGCACCGTCGCACAACCGTCCCGCCAACTTACGCGCCTGGCTGGCCGCCTTGACCGACACCTTTTCCCAGGTCACCGAGTCAGGCGATGATCCGCGGGTCTGGCCGAACGTTGTACCGTCAAGGGACAGCACGACGGCCGCGGGCCACCAACCCGTACCCCCCGCAACCTACGTGGCGCCGGTACCTGGAACAACACGCGATCCGCATCCAGCGAACGCACCGATCCCCGGCGCCGGACCACACCAGACCCGGCCAGTCCACAGACGCCACCCCATCCTGGTTCGCGCCGCGGCCGCCGCAGTCGTGCTGCTCCTTCTCGGCGCGACCGCGTTCGTCTGGGCCCTCCTTTCTGGCATTCGCGCCCGTCCGAACTCCAGCGGCGCCGGACCCAGCTACGGGACGGCCGCGACCGACGCGGGCCGGCGACCGGGACAAGGCATCCCGCCGCTCCCACCGGCCACCACACCGCCCCCATCCATGTCCGATGGACCTCCGCCAGATCGAGATCTCACAACGAGCCCCCCTGCTCCAAGCAACGCGCCGTCAACGCCGCCGCCCGCGACCCCACTCGGTCCCAGCGACACCCTGTACGCGGGACAGTCGAGGGGCATCGATCAACCCCTACGGTCGAAGGACGGTCGGTACAAATTGGTCCTACAACAGGACGGCAACCTGGTCGTGTACACGGCCGACGGTTCCGTCGGGTGGAAGAGCGGCACAATCGGGCGGGCCGCCGCCCGATTGCTCAACCAGCAAGATGGCAACATCGTCGTAGTTGACGCCGAAGGACATCCGTTGTGTGCCTTCGGCACGAGCGGACGCCCCGACGCCTACCTTGTCATGCAGAACGACGGCCACCTCGTGGTCTACGCACCCTCCTTCGGCGCAATTTGGGACAGCACGCGAGGCGGACAGTGCCTTTGAACGTCCGGGCGGGGCCTGCGTCACACTTCCGGAGGGTGGCCGAGGTGGAGATCGGTAGCAGCAACGAGCGCCCGATGACCGGCTACTTCCCCGAAATGGTCGAGGCGTTCCGCGCGGAGCTGCCCGAGCGGTGCGTGGTCGACGGCGAGATCGTCCTGGCGACCGCGACCGGCCCGGACTTCGTCACCCTGTTCCTCACGCGGTTGCCGTGCACCGTCTCGTCGATCCGCACCCGGCAGAACGACCGCCGAGCACGGGCCTCGGAGGCAAACCTCCGTGTCGTGAGTCATACCCGTGACCCACGTCTGCCCCACACGAGACCAATGAATATAGTCGAACGGCTATATTCCGTGCTCACAGCGGCGCGCACCCGAAGGGAGTCGAACCCTAACCTTCTGATCCGTAGCGGCGACCTCACATCGTCGATGCAACGCGAGTCAGGGTCCAGAAACCGGGTGGATAGTCCAGCCAGATCGCCGGCGTACGAGAACCATCGGAGCACCACGAAGATCCACTTCGGGGCCTGGAGCCGGGCCAGGATTCGCGGTCGCCGAGCACGGACATGTTCCGCCGTCAGGGCTGCAAGATGCTGACCTACTCTTTCGGCGTGGAGTGTCGACCTGCCAGCGCGGCCGCGAGTATGTCGAAGCGTAGGGCTTCCTGGGGGATGGTCCGGCCGGTTGTAAGCAGTGTCTGCGCCCGTTCGCGGATCGTTTCGGGGAGCCAGGAGACGAGTTGGCGGGCGTCGGTCTCGCATATCTGACGGCCGGGCCGGTCCGGCTGCTGGGTGAGTAGTGTCCACAGGTGTGCGGCTGGGCCAGCGGCTATGCCTGCGCGGGTGGCTGTTGTGCAAGCTGTTGCCGCGATGGCCAGTCCGGCTTGATCGAGATCGCCGAGGTAATCGAATTTCGTGACGGTGAACGGAAGGTCGGCGAGGGATTCCAGGGGTGCGGTGTTGCGGCCCTGGACCCAGGCGACCGCGACCCAGGCGGGACGGGGGTGCTCGCGGAGCACGCGCAGCAGGGTGCGGAAGGTGGCGTGGTTCTCCACGCACAGGACGGGTCCTGGCCGGCTCACAGCCGATGTGGTCGGCTCCCAGGTCAGTGGGGTGGGCGTGCGGTGGCACCGCAGGAGTTGGAAGGTGAGCCGGTTGGGTGCCCAGAGGGTGGCTCCTCCGCGTGGAGGTGTGGAGTCGAACGCCTTCTCGTCGCGCAGCAACTCGTAGGCGCGTTCGGCGGCCTCGACGACTGGCGTGTTCCCGCCGTCGGTGCGACGTAGCCAGTCGTTGACGGCGAGCAGGACCTGGCGCTGCGTCTGGGTCAGCGGAAGCGTGGCGGCCCAAGGTGCCAGCTCGTCGCGAAGTGGAACGCCCACTGTACGGAGTTGGTCGACGGGGGCGGCCGCGCGGGGCAGCGTGATGGATCTTGGCAGGGTGGTGCGGCCTCGTTGCACGGTCGTGGTTCGGGCGGATGACCACATCCCCTGCTGTTCTCCGGCCCGGACGGTATCGCGGACCAGTTCCGGTACAGCTGCGGCCTCGATGTGTGGGGCGAGCGCGTGGATTGCGGTGGCGACGTCGTCGATGGCGCGACGCCCGCCTCGTCCGTCGGGATCGAGGCGGGCCAGAAGCCGGTCGAGAT
Organism: Micromonosporaceae bacterium; assembly: GCA_035650075.1. Lineage (GTDB taxonomy): Bacteria > Actinomycetota > Actinomycetes > Mycobacteriales > Micromonosporaceae > DASSUC01. The sequence goes on from DASRII010000188.1 coordinate 8,711, forward strand.
CG
>DASRII010000189.1:0-7367 GCA_035650075.1 Micromonosporaceae bacterium
GCCGTCCCAATAGTGGAAGTACGTCGTCGTGTTCTGAATGTCGACTGACTCGCTGCCGTCGGCGCGGCCGATATCGTTGAAAGCCCAGACCCGCATGATCTGGAAGTTGTTGTCGGCGGCGGCCTTCATGATGTCGTCGACGACCGCGGGCTCGAGGAACATCGGCCGGTAGTTGTTGCTGCCGGCCGCCGCGAACGGCTTGCCCTGCAACATGAACCGGTCCCCGACGCGGGTGACGAACTCGGGTCCGGGGCCATCCGGCGTCCGCCACGAGACGGCGAACCCGGCCCCGGCGACCAGCGCACCGGCTACCGCTCCGACCAGGATGCCCCTCCACCAGGCAGACACGCGGTGAGCGTAGCGAAATACGGTAAACGCCGTGACGGTCGACGACTGGGACGAGTGGGTAAATCCGGAGACGGAGCTTTGGCGCGTGGTGGCGGGTCCCCGGGTGGACCAACGGCCGTTGGGTATGACGGCCAACGTCGTGGCGACCTGCGCCGAGGACGCCGAGGAGGTCCTCGCTCGCTGCACCCAGGTACTCGGGTTGGTCCTTCGCCACGCCCAGAACGACTTGGCCGACTGGCCGAGTGACGACGCGTGGACGGCGCTGCTACCGGCTTGGTTCGTGGACGCGTGCGCCCCGTCCCGCCGGGAGGCTACCGAAGACCGATGGCATCTCTCGGGTTGGCTGTACTGGTTCGGCGAGGCCTGTGGCGCTGGCGAGGTCACGTATTGACCAAGGACTTGTGCACATGGTTTGGAGATCCAACCATGTGCACAAGTCCTTTATCGACGGAGATAGGTGTCAGTCGTCTGCGCGCACGTCGAACTTGAAGATGTAGATACCGAAGTCCCGGTCACTGGCCAGGACGTACTCCTTGTTGTTCCGGGTGATTACCTGGACGCCCCAGAAATCGTTGCCGCCCGTGTCGATGAAGCTGCCGATCTCGGTGATGCGCCCGTGTTTGACGCTGATGACCCGGAAGCCACCGTCGTAGTACGACAGGTACGCCAACCGCGAGTTCGACGGCGACGCGGCGACCTCGTGCACGGTGAGGTTGCCGAACCCGTTCGCGAACGCCGGATCCATGCCCTCGGAGATCGCGTAGGTGTCGAGCTCCTGGAGCTTGCCGTTGTTGTTCTTGAACAGGTGCACGTAGCCCCAACCATCGAACGACACGTTGAGCGTCACCACGTCACCGATCGTGCCGACCGGCACCGGCAACGAAGCCGAGCTGGCCAGGCAGGCCGCCTCGTCGTAGCCGGCGTCGGCGTCCACAACGGACAGTCCGTTCCTCCGGTTGACGCTGAAGAACGGCTTGGTGGCCACGACCGTGGCGCCGAACAGCACGCCACAGCCACCCGCTCCGGTGCGGTTGAAAACGAGCGAACCGGCGTAGCCGCGGCTCTCGACGTTCGCCGCCTTCTCGGTGAACGTGCAGACTCCGCGCTCGACGAGCGCGATCCACGGTCCGCCGGTCGCGGGTGCGGCCGGTGGCGGGGCGTCGTTGCAGGCCAGCCCGACGAAGATAGTCGGACCGGTCAGCGTGCCGCCGGTAGGTATCTGCACCGGGCCGTTCTGCGCCGCGCGGAACTGGCCGCCGTCGTCCGTGCCGACACCTACGCGGGTCGGCCCGAAGTCCTCGTCGGTCGTGAGGATGACCTTGTTGTTGTCCATGAACTCGGCGTAGTGCCCGTTGCCCTCGGGGTTCAGCGACTTGCCGGTGCGCTCGAGGAGCTGCGGGTCCGGGATCGTGAAGTCGCTGTCGGCGAGGTACACCGGGTGCGCAGGGTCGGTGACGTCGAGCTTGAGGTAGCCGGCGTCCCAGACCGACAGCAGCATGATCTGTCGGTCGCCGTGCCGGCGTACCACGACGTCGTGGAAGAAGACCGTGTCCAGGCCGACGCCGGCCTGCACGATCTGCGGGAATGTCGTGGTCAGGTCGATGTCGATGACCTGGACCGGGTGGGCCGGATCGGTGATGTCGAAGATCGGCAGCATCGGGGTCCGGCTGTCCGGCAGGACGATGTACGCCTTGCGGTGGTCACCTTCACCGGCCTGCCACATGAACGTGCTGTGCACCTGGCGCGCCCGGGTGGTCACGCCCGGCTCGACCGCCCCGAACCCGTTGACCAGCACGACCGGGTTCAGCGGGTTGGAGATGTCGACCAGCGTCGCCCCGCCGACGGCCGGCGGCGCGGCGGAGTTCGTGCACACCTCGTTGCTGTACGACAGCAGGTCGCCGTTGAAGGAGGGGGTGTTGATGTGGATCGGGTGGACACCCTCGCCGACGAACGAGCCCTGCGTGGCGGCGATGAAGCCGACCTCGTGCGGGTTGGTCAGGTCCGAGATGTCCATCACGTAGACGCCACCCTCGCAGGGGTCGCTGTTGAACGCGCCCAGGTAGGCGAAGTTGCCCAGCGTGCCGACGTCGGAGACGATCCCCGGCCGCGCGTTGTGCACCTGCCCCTTCCCGACGAGCGTCACCCGGCCGGTCTTCTTGGCGTCGGTCCGTCCGACGGCAGTACCGTGGCTGTGGCTGTCGTCGATGACGACGGCGCCGTCGTTGAACTGCGCCTCGATGGCGCCGGCCCGGCCGGACACGAGACCCGTGGCCACGAGTACAGCCGCTAGTGCGATCATGCTGGTGCGGGGTCGCCGCTTCATTCGATCACTCCAAACATGTACATGTGTGGACGTGATGTTAGTCGCCAGCGGTTGGTCTGCGGCAGTCCGCCGGAACGCTGCATTTCCGTACCTGGTGGCACCGGCTCGACCGCCGCGCACCGGGTGCCGCGGGCCGGCAGTCGCAGCGATACCAGGTACCGGTCGATAGCGCCCGTACCGCACGCCTCCCGGCCGTAGACGCCGTGGCCCCAGCCCTCGTAGGTCACCAGGACCGCGGCGCGCCCGAGCTGTTGGGCGGCGTTGGTGGCCCAGCTGTACGCGGTGGCCGGGTCGAACAGCGAGTTCTCCAGCAGCAGCGTGTTCGCATGCCGTACATCGAGCTTGTGCTGCGGGTTGTTGATCGGGGTCGGGGTGCCCAGGCAGGACAGCGGACCCACCAGGGACAGCACCGAGAACCGCATGTCCGGCGCCAACCGGGCGCCGCGCCGCAGGTGCCGCGCGAACTCGGCGTAGTCGCGTACCGGCAGCGTCCAGTCCTGACAGAAGATGGCCTCGAACGAGTTCTCGATCAGCACCGGCCCGTCGGCCGCCGTCCGGGCCGCCGCCTTTGGCCCGGCCAGCCGCGCCCACGAGGTAGCGGTTGGCGGGGTGCCGGCGTCGAGCGCTGCAAGGATGTCGGCCAGCTCGAACCAGAACGGTCCGTACTGCGCACTGAAGGCCAGGCCGATGAGGTCGAGCGGCATCAGTACGATGTCCGGGTTGCCCGGGTCGCGCAGCTCACCCCGCTCGGCGCGGGCCAGCAGGTCGGCCCAGACCGCTTTGACGTTCCGGCCGTGCAGCGCGCAGCCGGCGGTACGGCCGCACCACGCGACGAACTCGTCGAACCCGTCCTGCACGGTCTCGGTCTCGGTGTCCATGAAGTCCTTGGTACCGAGGCTGTGGTCCATGTTGCTGTCCAGCGCCAGCGCCCGTACCCGGTTCGGGAACACCTCGGCGTACTGCTGCCCGATCAAAGTGCCGTACGAGACGCCGTAGTAGGTGAGCTTCCGGTCGCCGAGCGCCGCCCGGATGGCGTCCAGGTCACGGACGACACTGAGCGTGTCGACGTGGTCGTACAGCGGCCCGGTGTGCTGGCGGCAGTCCTGCCGGAGGCGCCGGTTGTAGGCGACGTACTGGTCGAACTCGGCTTGGTTGGTGACGATCAGCGATGGTGCCTGCGCCAGGACGTCCAGCGAGCAGAGCACCGGGTGGCTGCGCGCGACCCCGCGCGGGTCGAACCCCACGAGGTCGAACCGCCGGGTGATCTCCGGAGTGAAGTAGAACTGGGCGAAAAGGGCGAAGTCCACCCCTGACCCGCCCGGACCACCGGGGTTGATAACCAGGGATCCGATCCGGGCCGCCGGGTCGGTGGCAGGGCGCCGGGCCAGCGCCAGGTCGATCTTCTCCCCCCGGGGACGACTCCAATCGACGGGTACCCGCAACGTGCCGCACTGGGCCGTCGGGTCCTCGACACAGGGTGACCAGGCGATGGCCTGTGGTTGTACCGCCGGCGCGGCCTGAACCGCGGACCCCGGCAGCACGACGGCCGCCACCGCGATCAGCGCGATGACGGCGGTGAGCAGTCTGATCGGTCTACGCATGCGAACTCCCCCAATAAGCTGTCGCGACGCGGACCAACTCAGATTTATGCCGATACATCAATGGCACATCCCCCGCGGGAGGGAGATTTCCCGTAACTTGCCCCAAGCCCCATCCACCGCCACACCCGGTCCGAATCGCGTGCGGGGATGCGTCCGTTCCTTGGGGGCTGACGTGGACGAACAGGACGCGATCGACGTGCGGTCGCTGCATCCGGTAGGGCTGGGTTACGCACTACACGCCGCCGGACAACTGCACGAGGCACGCGAGGTCGCCGACCGCGGGTACGCCGCGGCGGTGGCCGTACAAGCAAGTGCGCTGGCCGGCTGGTGGGCCGGGTTCAAGGGCGTGATAGCCAAGGCGCAGGGCAGGTTGTCGGACGCCAAGACGTCGCTGCGCGAGGCGGTCGTGCTCAAGGAGTACGGCGACCCGGCGCAGAGCGCGCAGATCTGGCTCGCCGAGCTGGCCGGGGCGAACGCGCTGTGCGGCGACGGCGTGGCCGCCCGGCATTGGCTTTCCCGCGCGGACGCGTACGAGGTGACCGCCGACCAGCCGATGGACGCTTGGGTCGAGCTGGATCGGGCCTGGGTGGTGTCGGTGCTCGACTCGCCCCGGGCCGGAGTGGAGACGGCCCGCAACGCGGCCAAGATGGCGCACGAAAACGAACAGCCTGCGTTCGAGGCGATCGCGCTGTACGACATGGCTCGGCTCGGCGCCGCGAGCGCCATCTGGCGCCGGCTGGACAAGCTCGCCCACGACACGAACGGTGGCTTCGCGGCGATCCTGGCCAGGTCGGCCGCCGCGCTGGCGACCGGCGACGGGCAGGCGCTCGAACGGTCGGCCGCGAGCTTCGCCGACCACGGCCATCTGCTGCTGGCGGCCGAGGCGGCCGCCGCCGCGGCACGCGCCTTCCAGCGCATCGGTCAAGGGGTACGCAGCCGGATCGCCGTGGAGCGGGCCGCCGCCCTGGTCGGCCTGTGCCAGGGGGCCCACACCCCGTTGCTGCACCTGGACGGTTTCCACGCGGTGCTGACGTACCGCGAGCGCGAGATCGCCACGATGGCCATCAACCTGACGAGCCGGCGGATCGCCGACCGGCTCGGGCTGTCGATCCACACGGTCAACAACACGCTGGCGCGGGCGTACGCGAAGCTCGGCGTGACCAACCGGCGCGACCTCGCCGCCTTCTTCGGCGGTGCCGCCCGGCAGGCCTCGTAGCTGGGCTGGCACCTCACGTGGCGTGAGGCCGTACCGTCGGCGCCATGGTCACCAAGCAAGTGGGTGAGCTCGCGACCGCCACCGGCCTCACGGTCCGCACGCTGCACTACTACGAGGAGATCGGGCTCCTGGTCCCCTCGGGTCGTTCCCACGCCGGGCACCGGCGCTACGACGACGGTGACGTCGCCCGCCTGTACCGGATCTGCCTGCTCCGCCGGCTCGGCCTGTCACTGGCCGAGATAGGCCGAGCGCTCGACGACCCGGCCTGGAGCCTGCACGCGGCCATGTCGGCCCACCTCGGCGAGCTCGACCGGCGGCTCGAGGCAGCCGGTCGGCTCCGGACCCGCCTCGCCGCGCTGCGGGAGTCCGCCGCCGCGGACTGCGGGCTCACCGATGAACTGCTCACCCTGATGGAGGAGATGACGATGATCGACGCCCAACTCCAGCAACGCATCACACTCCTGGTGTACGCGGACATCGCCGCCGCCCACGACTGGCTGGTCCGGGTCTTCCGGCTGGGCCCCGGCCGGCTCGATCGGAACGCGGACGGCCAAGTGGTCCACGGTGAGTTGTACGCAGGCGACGGTGTCATCTGGATGCACCAGGAGGAGAAGGCCTCCACGCTCGCCTCACCCCGTACCGTCGGCGCCGCCACGGCCACCATCGCGGTGATGGTCGACGACGTGGACGCACACCACCGCCACGCGGTAGCCGAAGGCGCCCGCATCGTGTACGAGCCGCTCGACCAGACGTACGGCTACCGCGTCTACACCGCCCACGACCTCGAAGGTCACGTCTGGTCGTTCATGAAGCACCTAGGATGACCGTATGGCCACGTACTCGGTCAACCCGGCAGCGGTGGCTCGCGCCAGGCGGCTCATCGACGCGCGGCAGTACGTGTTGAACAGCGACTGGGGAGAGGTACAGCCCAATGCCGCGGTGCAGAACGCGTACCTCGAGTCGCACTCGTGGCAGGAGTACGCCGAATGGCACCTCGGGCTCACCGAAGGCGCCACTGACGAGACCAAGGCTCGGTACGCGTTCGTCTACGGCGACTTCCGGCGCATCCACCGCACCGGCCTCATCGCGTGCGTCTACCGCGCGTCCGAGTGGCGCCACAAGGATGTCGAGCTGGCAGCGCACGACCTGCTCCAGTACCTCGACAAGACCAGCGGTTAGCCAACCGCGTCACGAGGCCACGGCGGCTACGAACGCGGCGATGTAGGTGACCGCGAAGATCGTCGGCACCGTCTGCTCGACGAGGCTCAATCTCAGGTACGACCGCTGTTCGTGGTCGAGGTCGCGCTGCTCGGCGCGCCACCACGGGGAGGCAGGGAGGCGCTCCTCGAGCGCGCCGACCACGCGCCATTTCGCGCTACCCAGTTGGCGGTACGCACGCAGGATCGCGTACCACACAACGCACTCCGCGAGCAGTGCCACGAGTGGGATCACGAGCCAGGCACGCATGGCGGAGTCCGGCGGACGGTTGGCCCAGAATGCGGCGACGAGCGTGAAGACCGCGGTGTTGAGCGTCAGGAAGAACGTGTTGGCGAGGCTGCGTCGGTTGCTGGTGCGGTCGGCCATCTCGACATAGAGCTTGTACTGCTCCATGACCGCGGTCTGGTACTTCTCGTTCTGGTCCTCCGGACCGTTCCACAGGTTGCCTCGGATCGCGTCGAACCGTGCGTCTGCCATGGGCCGTCTCCGTTCAGACGAGGTGGAACGCGTGGTGGCCGACCCACTCCTCGGCCGCGACCGCGAGGTCCGGATCCTGGATCCGGATCAGTTCACTGTGGACTGTGCTCTGCATGACCGTTGGGATCCGGACGGCTTCCAGCAGGTTCCGGGCCGGCTCGTGCTCACCGCGGCGGGTGAGCAG
>DASRII010000190.1:0-2509 GCA_035650075.1 Micromonosporaceae bacterium
GAAGCGATAGCCCATGCCCGGCTCGGTCAGCAGGTGCCTCGGATGGGCCGGGTCGGGTTCCAGCTTGTGCCGCAACTGAGCCATGTACTGCCGCAGATAGTGCGTCTCCTTCTCGTACCGCGGACCCCATACCTCCTTCAGCAGGTGGCGCTGGCTGACGAGCTTGCCGGGATTGCGTACCAGGATCTCCAGCAGGTGCCACTCGGTCGGGGTCAGCCGGACATCCCGGCCCGACTCGTCTCGCACCTCGTGTGCGCTGAGGTCCACTGTGAACTGTCCGATCTGGACAGTGGGCAGGTTGGTGGTACCACCGCCCTGCCGGCGGGTGACCGCACGGATGCGGGCGAGCAGCTCGTCGACCCCGAACGGCTTGGTGACGTAGTCGTCGGCTCCCGCGTCGAGCGCGGCCACCTTGTCGGAGCTGCCGACCCGGCCGGAGAGCACGATGATGGGTACGGCGGTCCAGCCGCGCAGGCCACGGATCACGTCCACGCCGTCCATGTCCGGTAGCCCGAGGTCGAGCACGACGAGGTCCGGGCGGTGGTCGGCGGCGACCCGCAGTGCCCCGGCCCCGTCGAGGGCCACGTCGACGTCGTACGCCCGCGCGCGCAGGTTGATGCGCAGCGCCCGCAGGATCTGCGGCTCGTCGTCAACGACCAGGATCCGCGTCATGGCTCATCCTCCACAGTGGATTGACGCCGGTGCAGGCGCTCGACGATCGCGCGGTCGGTCAGCTCGGTCGCCGTGATGTCGACCTCGGTGGTGGCGGTCTCGGCCGACGGCAGGGACAGCACCATCGTGAGGCCGCCGCCCGGAGTCGTCTCGGGTACGAGGCTGCCGCCCATCGCCTCGGCGAGCCCACGCGCGAGAGCCAGCCCCAACCCGACACCAGTTGCGTTGTCGCGGTCGCCGAGCCGCTGGAACGGCAGGAACACGTCGTCGCGTTCAGCCTCCGGAATTCCCGGTCCACGGTCGACGATCCGCAGCTCGACGCGGCCCTCGTGCTCGCTCGCGGTCAGCAGCGGCGGCTGGCCGGCCGGGCTGAAGCGCAACGCGTTGCCGATGACGTTGACGAGTACCCGTTCCAGCAGGCCGGGATCGGCCTCCACGGCCGGCAGGTCGTCGGAGATGCGGACCACGACCGCGCGAGCCTGCTCCCCCAGTTCGTCCAGCGCCCGCGGTACCGCGTCCTCCAGCCCGATCGCCGTGGTCGTCACGCCGAGCGCGCCGGCCTGCAGCCGGCTCATGTCGAGCAGGTTCGCCACCAACCGGGAGAGCCGGTCGAGTGACTCGTCCGCGGTAGCGAGCAACTCGTCGCGGTCGTCGTCCGAGAACGCCACCTCGTCGCTGCGCAGGCTGGTTACCGCGGCCTTGGCGGAGGCGAGCGGGGTACGCAGGTCGTGGCTGACCGCGGCGAGCAGCGCGGTACGCATCTTGTCCGCCTCGGCCAGCGTCCCCGCCTTTGCGGCCTCCTCGGCTAGGCGCTCCTGGCGCAGCGCGACGGCGGCCTGCGCGGCGAACGCCTCGACGACGCGCCGGTCCTCGGCCGGTAGCGGGTGGCCGCGGAGAACCAGCGCGAGGTCGTCGTCGACGGGTACGTCTGCGTCACCCTCGCCGGGCGCCACGCACGGTTGGCCGCCCACCGTCGCCGCCACCCGCCACGCACCCGGGTCCCGTTGCCGGCCCGGGTCGGGAGGTGCGTCGGGCCGCCGCTCGAGCAGCGTCACCGACTCCAGGCCGAACGTCTCCCGCAGCCGCTCCAGCAGCGCCGCGAGGGGCCGCGCGCCGCGCAGCACGCCGCCGGCCACGGTGGCCAGGGTCTGCGCGTCCGCGCTGGCCCGCGCCGCCTCCCGGGTACGCCGGGCGGCCAGATCCACGACAGCGCTGACCGCCACGGCGATGACCACGAACACGATCAGGGCGAGCACGTTCTCCCGCTCGGCGATCGTGAACGTGTGCACCGGCGGCGTGAAGTAGTAGTTGATCAGCACCGACCCACCGACCGCCGCTAGCAGGGCGGGCCACAGCCCACCCACGAGCGCCACCGCCACGGTGGCCGCCAGGAACAGCAGCAGCTCGCTGGTGATCGACAGGTCCTCGTCCACGAGCCAGAGCACGTACGTGAGCAGCGGCAGGCCGAGCAGGGCCAAAGCGAAGCCGGCCAGCCGGCGTCGCGTCGACAGCGCGGTCGAACCCGCCAGCACGGGTCGCCGCCCGCGGCCGATCTCCTCGTGCGTCACCAGGTGTACGTCGATCGGGCCGGACCGCTGGGTCGTCGTCACGCCGACACCGGGCGCGAAGAGCTGTGCGAACCGGCCCCGGCGGCTGGCGCCGATTACCAGCTGGGTGGCGTTCACGCCGCGGGCGAAGTCGAGCAGCGCGGCCGGGATGTCGGTACCGACCACCTCGTGGTACGTGCCACCGAGGCTCTCCACCAGCACCCGCTGCTTGGCCAGCAGCGCGGGGTCGGCGCCGGCCAGCCCGTCGGACCGGGCGACGTGCACCGCCA
>DASRII010000191.1:0-36984 GCA_035650075.1 Micromonosporaceae bacterium
GAGGCCGGTGTGCCGTACGTGGTGCAGGGCGTCGAGCGGTTCTTCGAGCGGTCCGAGGTCCGGCAGGCGACGGTCGCCCTGCGGGGCGCTGCGAAGTCCACTGTGGAGGGCGTACCGCTGAAGACGGCGGTGACCGAGGCGCTGGAGGCGGTCGGCTGGCGGGTCGACCAGCCGCCGTCCGGTGGGGCCACCCGGGAGCGGTGGGAGGCGCTCGCCGCTCTGGTAGGGCTGGCCGAGGAGTTCTCCGCCGGTGGCGAACGGACGTTGGCGGAGTTCTGCGAGGAGCTGGCTCGGCGGGCCGCCCTGCAGCACGCGCCGACCATGGAGGGTGTGACGCTCGCCAGCCTGCACTCGGCCAAGGGCCTCGAGTGGGACGCCGTGTTCGTGGTGGGGCTGGCCGACGGCACACTGCCGACGACGTACGCCAAGACTCCGGACGCGCTGGAGGAGGAGCGCCGGCTGCTGTACGTGGGAGTTACCCGGGCGCGCGAATGGCTCTGGCTGTCGTACGCCTCCGCCCGGTCGCCGGGTGGCCGGCAACGCCGGGCATGTCGGTTCTTGCCTCAACTGGACAGGACGGCCCGTGGGCGGGACACGGCGGCGAAGCCGGGTGCGGTGCGCCGCCGTACCCTCGTGGTTTCCTGTCGGATCTGCGGCACGACGCTGCTCGACGGCCGCGACCGCAAGTTGGGCCGCTGCGCGACCTGTCCGTCGGACCGCGACGACGAGCTGTTCGAGCGGCTGAAGGAGTGGCGGCTGCGGACCGCGACGGCGCAGCAGGTGCCGGCGTACGTAGTGTTCACCGACGCGACGCTGGAGGCTTTGGCCGAACGCAAGCCAGAAAAGGCCGAAGAGCTGCTGGCTATCGCAGGTATAGGTCCGCGTAAGCTGAGCATGTACGGCGACGCGGTGGTCGCCCTGGTACGGGGGGCCACTGTGGCGGAGGTCGAAAAGATTTTGGCAACGGGTTCGTAAACTCGTTTGCGCCCGTAGCCGCCGGCGGCTTAGCCTGCTGGCACACCTTCTCAGCGGCGCCCTTCGGGCTGCCATCGGGAAGACATACGAAGACCACGAGTGCAGGACAGGAGGTGACGACGGTGAAGCTGATCTTTGTCGAGCGACCGTCGGCGCTCCTGGCCGCCTGCGCGCAGGTCGGTGTCCGGGTGCGGTCCGCCGCCGCAGATGCCCACGTAGCCCTCGTGGGCCGTTCGGCTGTCTGGACCATGCCACTCGTCTACGGAGCGAAGGGGATCACTGGGTTCACGGTCAGCAACATCAACAAGCAGCGCATCAACGGTGCCAGCGGCGTTCCACCTCGAGGTAGTCCGGTCTAACAGACGACTTCCGGCTCACCTCGAGGCCGCGGAACCCGCAAACCGGGATCCGCGGCCTCAATGTTTTTCCACCACAAACGGAAATGTTGATCTACGAGATCGAGCGAGAAAGGGGTGACCGGACGATGAGTCTGGCACTGGCCCCACTCGACCTGCGGGTCGGGCCAGGGGCTGCGGAGCTGCCGTGTCGGAAGTTCGACCCTGACCTGTGGTTCGCCGACTCGCCGGCCGAGCTCGAGCTGGCAAAGGCGCTGTGCGGGGAGTGCCCCGTCCGCGCCGAGTGCCTCGCGGGCGCCGTCGAGCGGGCGGAGCCGTGGGGTGTCTGGGGCGGCGAGATCTTCGAGCGGGGCGCGGTCGTACCGCGTAAGCGGCCTCGTGGTCGTCCGCGCAAGGAGGACGCCGCGCGGGATGCCGTACTGCGGCTCGAGGTCGAGGCACGGACCCGGGCGCTCGGCGCCGAGGTCCGGATGGCGGCCTGACATGAGCACTCCTACCCCCCGGCCGGCACGGCGTCGGCCACGAGTAACAGGACCGAGGACTATCCCGATGCACGACAACCGACCGAGGAGCACGGCAATGAATCTCATCTACGAAGCTATGGCGCGGGCGCGAATGCCGCGGCCTCAGACCTCCCGTTCTGAGGCGCCCCGATCCGCTCGCCGAATCGCGATGCGCACCCGGCGTGAGCTCGACCGCTCGCTGAGCGCCTGGTAATCGAACCCTCCACAGTGGACGCCCGCCGACCTCCTGTCGGCGGGCGTCCGCCTTCTTCTTCCGGGAGGGTGGGTGGCGTTAGGCGGCGGCGGTCGCGGCGAAGCCCGGCAGCCAGCGCTCGACGATCGCCCGGTACGGCGCCTTAGCCCCCAGTTGGCACAGCACGCCGATCGACCCGAGCGTGACGCGATGGATCAGCAGGTACCCCGGTGGCAGGTTCAGGTGCTTGCCGAGCTGGAACGCCGGGCTGCGCGGGCTGGCGACCCGGGCCGCCTCGGTACGCAACCACGCCCGGCTGAACCGGAACTCCTCCGCCTCCAGCGGTTCCAGCATCGGCCGCAGGTAGTCGAGGACGGCCGCGGCGTCGATCTCGACATCCGGCTTGACGAAGCCTTCGCCGCGCAGCCCGTCCAGCACACCTTGGGCGTCGCCCTCCAGGGCCAGCCGGGTCAGCCGGCCGATCGGCTCGGGATGGCCGTCCGGCAACCGGGCAACCGCCCCGAAGTCGATGACGCCGAGCCGGCCGTCGGGCAGCAGCCGGAAGTTGCCCGGGTGCGGGTCGGCATGCAGCAGCCCGGCCCGCTGCGGGGCGGAGAAGTGCAAAGTGGACAGTAGTCGCCCGGCGCGGTCGCGGTCGGGCACGGTACCGGCCGAGATGATCTGGGACAGCGGGGTGCCGTCGATCCATTCGGTGACCAGCACACGGGGGGCGAAGGCGACCACCGGCGGTACGTAGATCTCCTCGTCACCGGAGTACGCCTCGGCGAACGCCCGCTGGGCGGCCGCCTCCAGCTCGTAGTCCAGCTCCTCCGTGATGCGCGTCCGCAATTCGGCGACCAGCGGCTTCACGTCCAACCCGGGCTGGATCACCTTGAACAGCCCGGCGAGCCGGGACAGCTGGCCGAGGTCGGCGATCAGCGCGGCACCGGCGCCCGGGTACTGCACCTTCACCGCGACCGGTATCCCGGACCGCTTGCGCGGATGGCGCCAGACCGCCCGATGTACCTGGCCGATGCTGGCGGCCGCCGCCGGCGTGTCGTCGAACTCCAGGAAGTGTGAAATCCAGTCGCTGCCGAGCTGTTCGGCCAGCACCCGGTGCACGCTGGCCACCGGCAGCGGCGGGGCCGACTCCTGCAGCCGAGTCAGCGCCTGCCGGTACGGCCCGGCCAGTTCCTCCGGCAGCGCGGCCTCGAAGACGCTCAGCGCCTGACCGAGCTTCATCGCGCCGCCCTTGAGCTGCCCCAGCACGCTGAACAGGTGCTCCGCCGTACGCTGTTGCAGCTCCGCGGAGATGACCTCGGACGCGAGCCCGGTCATCCTCTTGCCGAAGCCGAGTGCGGCCCTGCCGGCGAGACCGAGCGGCAGCGCGGCGAGCTTGGCGGTACGGGTCACGGCTCGGCGCGGGATGTCGGTCACCCGATGATTGTTACGTATCGAGCCGCTTATGCCGATCCCGCGGCCTGGCTGGTCGGCGGTCTCCTCCTCCGGCGGCGGACGCAGTCGCAGTCGGGATGCGGGGACCAGGTGCGCCGCCGTTCCACTCCGGGCGCGGTGATCTCGACGGTGACACCGAGCGTGTGGGGTGTGTCGCCATCGATATACCTCAACACCTCGGCGGCCGCGTACCCGGCCGCGGCGAGCACGGTCGCCGCCGCACACGCCTCGCTGGGGTCGGCCTCGGGTACCGCGACCAGCTGCGCCGCGAGCGAGGGCCACGCGGGGTCGCGGTCCTTCCGGTGGAGCTCGAGGCAGTTCAGGCAGGGCGCTCCGCGCGGCGGTACCAGTGGCCCGAGAACCGCCGTTCCGTCGCGCACGCAGACCGCGAGATGGGCGAGCCGGTGCTGGCGGTACGCGATCGCCTGGAGCGGCGCCGGCGCGGTGCAGCCGATCTGTACGACGAACGAGGTGTCGGCCCGGCGAAGCGGGCTCACCCGGGTGCCGGGCGCCGCCCGGGTGATCGACTCGACCGCGACCGTGCGCCGCGGTCGGCGTACCGTGTCGGCGTCCGCCAGCTCACCAGGCTCGACCCGCCCCTCGAGGTTCGGGTCGAGGTGGCCGACGCCGGAGCCGGCGAGCGCCAGCGCGATCGGTACGCCGAGCCGGCCGCGGCCAGTGATCTTGACCCGAGCTGTCGAGCGCCGACGCAGTACCTGCGCGGGAGAGCCGGGTGCCTCGGTACCGCGCAGGGCCAGGGCAGCGGCCTCGGCGCCGAGCCGCCGGCGTACCGGTTCGGTCAGGCTGACCGGCAGCAACGTGTTGGCGGCGACCACGAGCCCCTGGGCTTGCAGCGTCTCCAGCAAGGCCCTCGCTTCCAGCGCCGGGACACCCCGCCGGCCGGCCTCGGCGATGATCGCTGGCTCCGAGCGCTTGCCGTCGAGCAGCGGCAGCAGGCGGGCGACCGCCGGGTTGGCGAACTCCAGGACGACGGCCCGCTGCGGGTCGATGCCGAGCTGCAGGGTGCGCGGCCCGCGCCACAACGCCGGTACCGCCGGGAGGAGCATGGGTCTGCTCATGAGCTGACACGCTGTCACGACTCGTCGCCGCCCGTGTCGGTTGTCCACAGCCCCCGCCCGAGCCTGATCTCGGTTATCCACAGAGACACGCCGAGTTATCCACAGCCCCGGGTCAAGTTGGCGCACCAAGCGTGCGTACGCGCCAGCGGAGTAAGATCCGCTGGCGCGTACGGTCGATGTCAGGCGTCGATGTCAGGCCTTGCCCAGGATCCGGTTGACGGTCGTGCCGCATACCGGGCACTTGCCCTTCGCCATCCTCATGCCGGTCTTCGAGACCTCAACGGTCCCCTCGAAGTCCCGCTTCTCCTTGCACTTGACGCAGTACCCGTTGTACATCGCGGTCTTGCTTGCCACGTGTCTCTCCTCTTGATCTTGCCGCCCGCTCGTGCCGCTCTCGAGTGTGCCTGAGCGAGCAGGTCCGTTTGCGCACTTCAGGCGCGGACACGCCGGATGGGTGTCGGCTCGCCTGTCCCCTGCGCCTCGTAATTTTTCCGGACTAACACCTATCAATCATCCCTATCCAGGCGCACCTTCCACGGTTGGCTCTTGCGCCCCCCTGGCCGCTGCCAGTTAGCGTGCCCTCCGTGGGAGGAAATCCAACGCGCGTCGTGGCTTCGGTGCCGCGCGTTTGGCTGGCACGGCATACCCGATGACCGCCACTCGCAAACCGGCGGTCGAGGTCCGGCGCAGCCCGCGCCGGCGGCGGACGGTGTCCGCGTACCGCGACGGGGAACGCGTGGTCGTGCTCATTCCGGCCCGCTTCTCCCGGGCCGAAGAGAGCGAATGGGTCGACAAAATGCTGGCCAGGCTGGCTGCGCGGGAGCATCGGACCCCCCGTAACGACGCCGAGTTGCTGGCCCGGGCCCGCCGGTTGACCAGCCGATATCTGCCGGATCTTGGGACGGCGGTCACACCGGCTTCCGTCCGCTGGGTGAGCAACCAGAACGGGCGTTGGGGGTCGTGTACGCCAGCGGACCGCACGATCCGGATATCAGACCGCATACAGGACATGCCGGACTGGGTGATCGACTACGTACTGCTGCATGAGTTGACCCACCTCGTCGTACCGAGCCACAACGCCCAGTTCTGGGCGTTGGTCGCGCGCTATCCGAAGTGCGAGCGCGCCCGCGGGTACCTCGAAGGGATCTGTGCCGCCACCGGCATGACCGTGAGCGACGACTAGCCTGCCCGCATGACTCGCCGCGCCGTCGTGGCTTTGCTGACACCGGTGTCGTGGGCCCCTCCCGGCGTACCGCTGGCCGCCTGGCGGTCCGCGCTCGCCGAGGACGTCGTGGACCTGCTCGCGACGCTGGCCCAGGTCGAGCCGGCCATCGCGGCGGTCGAGGCCGATCTGCCCCTTGCGGCCGCGGTCGCCTGGCCGGGCATGCCCGTGTACGAGGTTCCGCACGCCTCCGCGACACGGGCGCTGGTCGCGGCGGACGGCTACGACCAAGCGGCGGTACTCGCCATCGACGCTCCCGACGTGCCGGGCCTGCTGGTCGGTAAGCTGCTGCGCCCGCTGTCCACTCGGCCGGTGGCCGTGGCACCGGCGCTGGACGGTACTGGGCTGCTGGGAGTGGCTTCCCGGCTACCGGTACCGGACTGGCTACCCGATGTCGATCTCGACTCGGCCACTGTCGACGCGGTCCGTCAGGCTGCGCCGCGGCCCGGCCTCGTCGCCGTCGCCCCCGGCTGGCGGCGCCTGCGCGGCCCGGCTCAGCTCGCGACCCTCGACCCGGCCGTGGAGGGATGGGAAAACACCCGCCTCCTCCTCAGTTGATCATGAAGTTGATAGCGCGACACGCCGTCGAGCCCCCAACAAAGTTCATGATCAACCGGAGGGGTCGGAGGGGGGGTCGGCGGGAGGGGGGAAATCTAGGTCGGGGGGTGATTCGGCGAATGAGGTGGGGTCCGTGAAGTCTTCCTCGGAGGGGAGGAGGTCGGGGTGGCCCCAGACGGCATCTCGGCCTTGGATTCCGCGATGCTGGGTGAGCGCTGACCACAGGGTTGTCGCTTCGCGGAGGCGGCGCGGGCGCAGTTCGAGGCCGACGAGCGCCGCGAACGTCTGCTCGGCCGGTCCACCGGCGGCCCGGCGACGGCGGAAGGCCTCCGACAGCCGTACGGCGTTCGGCAGCCGCTCGGCGGCCGCGGAGTCGACGACGTGGCACACCCAGCCCTCCACGAGCGCGAGGGCGGTCTCCAGGCGGGCCAGGGCCGCCTTCTGCTGAGGCGAGTCCTCGGGGGTGAAGACGCCTTCCAGGGCCAGCTCCTGTACGCCCTCCGGGTTGGCCGGGTCGAACCGGCTCATCGCCTCCTCGATCGCCTCCCGGTTGACCCGGATGCCGGCCGCGTAGGTCTCCACTGTGGCCAGTACGTGTCCGCGCAGCCACGGCACGTGCTCGAAGAGCCGTTGGTGAGCGGCTTCGCGCAGGGCCACGTACAGCCGGATCTCGTTCTCGTCGATCGACATGCCTTCGCCGTACGCGGCGATGTTGGCTGGGAGCAACGCGGCCGTGCCGGCCGGTCCGAGCGGGAGCCCGATGTCGCCGGCGGAGAGCACCTCGCCGGCGAGCGAGCCGAGCGCCTGGCCCAGCTGGCCGCCGAAGAGCGCGCCGCCGATCGTGGCGACCATCGCCTGCATCGAGCCGAGCTGGGCGCGGGCCTCCTCCGGCACCAGATCGCCCATCGCGTGCACCATGCGTGCGGCGACCGGATCGCACAGCTTGCGCCAGACGTCCAGCGTGTTCGAGATCCACTCGGTCCTGGTCCACGCGGCCGTGTTGCGTAGCCCGGACGGCAGAGCCGCGGCATCCTCGAGCCAGAGGTCCGCCAACCGCAGCGCCTCGGCAACGGCCTCGCGTTCCTGGGCCGTCACCGGTCGATCCGAGCTACTGGCCTGGGTTACCGCGACCTGGCGGGCGAGATCCCAGTTGACCGGCCCGCTGCCCGAGGTGGTGAGCAGTTGCTGGAGTTGAGCCAGGAACCGCTGCATCTGCTGCGGGTCGTTCGGATCGGGCGGCGACCCGCCCGGAAGCGCGAACCCGAAGGGCGTATCCGGCACGAGTCCCAAGGTACGCCGTGTCTGCTGGCGACCGCCTTCGCGGTCGCGCGCCGACTGGGTGTCCCGTCCGCGTGGGCCGACCGGGCTACGCTTTCGGCCATGCAACGTCGCGGCATCACGGTGATCCTCGGCGCCATCCTGGTCACGCTGCTCGCGTGGGGGATTTCGGCGGCCCCGGTCCCGTACGTCCTGCTCGGTCCCGGGCCCACGGTCGACACGCTCGGCGCCGACCGGGGACACGACGTGATCGAGGTCACCGGCGCCGACGAGACCGACTCGGCCGGCCAGCTGCGGCTGGTTACGGTCAGCGTGCGGTCGGACCTGGACCTGCTGGACGCGATACGCGGCTGGTTCGACGACTCGACGGCCGTGGTACCGCGAGAGTTGATCTACCCGCCGGACAAGACCGTCGAAGAGGTCGAGCAGGAGAACGCGCAGCAGTTCGAGGCTTCCCAGACCAGCGCGGAAACCGCGGCACTGCGCGAGCTGGGCTACCCGGTCCAGGTGACGGTCACGAGCATCGTGCAAGGCAGCCCGGCCGAGGCGGCGCTGAAGGTCAACGACGTGATCACGTCCGTGGACGGGCAGCAGGTCACCAGCGGGCAGAAGCTGGCCGAGCTGATCCGGAGCAAGCCGGTGGGTACCGCGTTGGCGATCGGGTACACCCGCGACGGCAAGGCGGCGACGGCCACGATAGCCAGCGCCGCGGCGGACGACGGCTCGCCGCGGATCGGGGTCGCGGTCGAGCAGAAGCAGCCGCACCCGTTCACGCTGAAGATCGACCTGGACGAGATCGGCGGCCCGTCGGCCGGGCTCATGTTCGCGCTCGGCATCATCGACAAGCTGAAGCCCGAGGACCTGACCGGGGGCATCATCATCGCGGGTACCGGCACGATCGACGACGAGGGCCGGGTGGGTCCGATCGGCGGGGTACCGCAGAAGCTCGTCGCCGCGAAGGCCGCCAACGCCAAGGTGTTCCTGACGCCGGCGGACAACTGTGCCGAGGCGGTGGCGAATGCCGTACCCGGTCTGAATCTTGTCAAGATCGGAACGCTCGACGAGGCTCTCGCGGCCCTGGAGACGCTGCGCGCCGGCGGCGAGCCGCCTCACTGCTAACCGCCCACAGGCCGCGCGCGTACGCTGTTGCGCGTGGTCATGCGAAGTCCTCTGCCCAGAATGAGCCGCCGCGGCCGAGTGACCGTAGCGGTCTTCGTCGGCGTGATCCTCTTCTTCATGCTGCTCGGCTGGGCGGTCGAGGCGTGGACCGACTGGCTGTGGTACGACGAGGTGCACTACACGCAGGTCTTCACGAGCGTGCTGCGTACCCGGCTGTTGCTGTTCCTGCTCTTCGGCCTGGGAATGGCGCTGATCATCGGCGGCAACCTGTACCTGGCCTACCGGCTGCGGCCGCTGCTCTACCCCCATTCGGCCGAGCAGCACACCCTCGAGCGGTACCGGATGGTGCTGACTCCGCGCATCGGCACCTGGATCGCGATCGCGGCCGGCACGATCGGCTTCTTCGCCGGTCTCTCGGCGCAGGGCAACTGGGCACAGTGGATGCTCTTCAGCAACGCCGAGGAGTTCGGCGTGGCCGATCCGGCGTTCGGGACCGATATCGGGTTCTACATCTTCGAGTACCCGTTCTGGCGGTACCTGCTCGGCGTCGCGATGACCGCGACCGTGCTGTCCGTGCTGGGCGCGCTGGCGGTGCACTACGTCTACGGCGGCGTGCGGCTGACCGGCCACGGCGACCGGATGACCGGCGCCGCGCGGGCGCACCTGACCACGCTCGTGGCCGTATTCGTGTTGCTGAAGGCGATCGCGTACTTCCTGGACAAGCGCGGCCTGCTGCTGGCCCACAACGACGGCACCGACCTCTACGGCGCTGGCTACACGGCGGTCAACGCGCTGCTGCCGGCGAAGGACATCCTGGCGTACATCTCGATCGTCGTGGCCGTAGCGATCATCGTGTTCTCCAACGCGTTCTTCCGCAACCTCGTCTGGCCCGGCCTGGCGTTGGCGCTGCTGGCGATCTCGGCGATCGCGATCGGCGGCATCTACCCGTGGGCGGTGCAGTCGTTCACGGTCAACCCCAGCCTGCTCGAGAAGGAGCGGCCGTTCATCCAGCGGAGCATCGAATCCACGCGGCAGGCGTACGCGCTGTCCACCGCGCAGACGACGTCGTACCAGGCGACCAACCTGACACCGCCGGCCACGCTGGCTACCGATACGTCGATCGTGCCGAACATCCGGCTGCTCGACCCCGCGGTCGTCTCGGCCACGTACACCCAGCTGCAGCAGGTCCGGGGTTTCTACGACTTCGGCGAGAAGCTCGACATCGACCGGTACACCCTCGCCGGCAAGACCCAGGACTACGTCGTCGGCGTACGCGAGCTGGACCCGGAGAAGCTGGTCGACGCCCAGCGGAACTGGATCAACCGGCACACCGTGTTCACCCACGGGTACGGCTTCGTGGCCGCGCCGGCCAACCGCGTCGTGTGTACCGGCCAGCCGTTCTTCGTCTCCGGGTTCCTCGGCACGCAGGCGCAGACTCCCTCGGGTACGCCGGAGTCCTGCTCGTCGTCCACCGAGCAGATCGCGCCGAACCAGCCGCGGATCTACTACGGCGAGCGGATGACCGACTACGCGATCGTCGGCCAGACTACGGAGGGCACCCACGTCGAGTACGACCGCCCGACCACCGGCAGCAGCGACCAGCCGTCGT
The DNA here is from genome assembly GCA_035650075.1 of Micromonosporaceae bacterium. Taxonomy (GTDB): domain Bacteria; phylum Actinomycetota; class Actinomycetes; order Mycobacteriales; family Micromonosporaceae; genus DASSUC01. The sequence continues at coordinate 10,348 of DASRII010000191.1, forward strand.
ACTTCACCTACACCGGTACCGGCGGCGTGGCCATCGGCTCGACCTGGCGGCAGCTGCTCTACGCCCTGCACTTCCGCGAGGGCAACTTCCTGCTGTCCAACGCGGTCAACGACAACTCGCGGCTGATGTACTTCCGCGACCCGCGAACCCGGGTGCAGAAGGTGGCGCCGTTCCTGACGCTGGACGGTGACCCGTACCCGGCGATCGTCAACGGGCGCGTGCTGTGGATTGTGGACGGTTACACCACCGCCGGCACCTACCCGTACTCCCAGCGGGTCAACCTGCAGCAGGCGACGACGGACGCGCTGACCGGTACCGGTACCTTCCAGCTCGCTCGGCAGAACATCAACTACATCCGCAACTCCGTCAAGGCCACTGTGGACGCGTACGACGGCACGGTCACGCTGTACCAGTTCGACGAGTCCGACCCGGTGCTGCGGGTGTGGAACAAGGCCTTCGGCGGCAACCTCATCCGGCCGCGCGCCGAGGTGCCGCCCGAGCTGGCCGACCACTTTCGGTACCCCGCCGACATGTTCAAAGTACAGCGGGACCTGCTCACCCGATTCCACGTCACCCAAGCGAACGAGTTCTTCTCCGGGCAGGACTTCTGGCAGGTACCGGAGGACCCGGTCCAGCCGGGCCAGGGCATCAAGCAGCCGCCGTACTACCTGCTGACCAAGCTGCCCGAGCAGGAGGGCACCCGCTTCCAGCTGACCGCGGCGCTGACGCCGGCCGGCCGGCAGAATCTGGCCGCCCTCGTCTCGGGGTCCTATGTGGAGGGTAGGCCGCGGATCGACGTACTGGAACTGCCCAAGGAGAACCGGATACCCGGGCCGGGCCAGGCTCAGCAGAACATGGAGAACGACAAGGACGTCCGTCCACAGTTGACACTCCTGCAGTCGCAGACATCGAGCCTGGTCAAGGGCAACCTGCTGTCCCTGCCGTTCGGCGGCGGAATGCTCTACGTAGAGCCCATCTACCTGCGCAGCAACGTCGAAAACCCGTACCCGCTGATGAAGTACGTCCTGCTCAACTACGGCGACCGGGTCGCGTTCGCCGACTCGCTGCCGGCGGCGATAAAACAGCTGGTCGAGTCGTCCCCACCGGTCACCGTCACGCCGGGGGAGGAGCAGCCACCTGGCCAGATACCTGGTGATCTTGCGGCGGCCGCCCAGAAACTGCGCTCAGCCATCGATGAGTATCGAGCTGCTCAGGCCTCGGGCGATCCGGACCGGTGGGGGAAGGCGCTGGTCGCGCTCGAAACCGCGTTGAAGGAGTACGAGGCCGCCCAGCAGAAGGCCGGAATCACCGCACCGAGCCCATCGCCGACCGCCACGCCGTCAGGGTGACTTCCGACACGGCGGGGCTTTTGCGGGTACCGCGTACCGTGCGCTACTGTGGACGGGCGACGCGGGGTGGAGCAGCTCGGTAGCTCGCTGGGCTCATAACCCAGAGGTCAGAGGTTCAAATCCTCTCCCCGCTACCAGGACGAACGGACCCTCGGAGATCATCCGGGGGTCCGTTTTCCGTCCCCCGTGCTAACGGATCCGCTGACGCTGGGCTCCTCGCCCAGGAACAGCGCGGCGATCGTCCCGGCCGCTTCGCGGTTCATCCCGGGGGAAGGCGTGCTGGTAGACGCTGGCCGTGAACGTCTCCGACGCGTGGCCGAGCCGGGCGCTCGCAATCTTGAGATGTACACCCGCCTCGAGGGCGCGGGCGCCGTTGTTTGCACCGTTAGGCCTTCGTACGTCCGAGCCAGACGAGGTGTGGAGGGCCATGCCCAGGATCTGAGCGCCGATGAGCATGACCTACGCGTTGCGCAACTATGCACCATCCGTGATCGTGGGATCCTGGGCTAAGGCGCCGCGCGGCGCTACCCTGCCGGTGGGCGACAGTTCGTCGGGAGTTTGTTGAGGTGGGCTTCACCGTTTGGCCACGCCAGACTTTCGACCGCAGGCGGCTGATTCCTTGGCGACATTACATGTGGATGCGGACTGTCGTATATCAGCTTCGGCTGGACTTTCACATCGAATAGTCCAGCGTTGTAGACATATATTATGAATCGAAAATAGGGATACACTTCCTGATTGATCGGGATCAGCTCTTGATCAGCGCCTACCTGCGTTTCGTTCCGAAGCGCTTTCTGAATGCCGGCGACATCGCCAGGAAGTACCTCCACGACACCGCCTCCGTCAAAGTGCAGTAGTGTGTACGGTTCGAGAACCTGGGCGTAGAACTTCTTGCCGGCGTGGACGACGTAGAACTTCGTGACGTCGTACTGGAACGGTTCAGCCTTCGACGCGGTGTTGGAGATCTTACAGATCACGAAGGTCAGGAAAACCCCGTTTAAGTTCCCGACCTTGTGAGGGTGATTCCTCGCACTGATGACGGCTGAAACATAGTCTGTCTTCCCATTGTCAGTGTTGATGAACGCAATGGTTTTCTGCAAACTGTAATCTAGGAAATTCAACCCCTGGTCGTATTCCAGCAGTACAACTTTTGGCACGTTAGCCGACAACTGTTGGCAGCCACTCCCCGTAACCGCCAGCATCAGTATCGCAGACACCGACAGCAATCGGCTTGTTCGACCCATCTCAGGCAACCTCCTCTATCTATGGCCGGAGACGCGGGCTCCGTTATTAGAGTGGCTCGACGGGCCGGGAGTGATACGTCGCAGGCGACACGAATATGTCGGAATGAGGACAATGGCTCTACTATTCCCGACACCGACACGCAGGCTCCCCACGCACGCCCGGATCGCTCAACCCGAGGTCCGCCACCATCGCAAAGATCGTCGTGCCAGATCCGTGCCAGAACGACCGGGCATCAAGGGCTACGCTTTGATCAGTACGATCAAGATCCGTCCTGGCAGTGTGGGGGCCGGACCACCACCGGCATCCGGCGACTTGTGCTAACGCCCGTGCTAACGGGACCGCCAAGAATGCCCGGCGCGCGAGGGACGGGCAGGACGGGACAAGACAGCAGTCAGTGCTGTGACCAGCACGAACGGGAACGTCCCCGCCGGAGCCTGAGGGCGGCTGCGACCCTCCGTTGTCGGTGGCTTCGTCAGCGGCGAAGGTTGGCAATCCGGAATATGCAGTCAGGTCGCCCCGGAACGCTCATTCGACTACGATGATCATCGATTGATCTATACCTGCTCGTGAGGACTGAGGAGGTGAACAACGGTGCGGAACTACCTGCGCGCGGTTAGCCGCCGGCTGCGTCGCTCCAGGGTGAGCGGCGCCTACCTGTACGTCCCGCGGATCTGCCGACGATGAGCTGACCTACTGCGGCTCGAGACTGACCGGCGGCCGGCTGACCCGGCCGCCGGGCGGTAGTCGTGGCGGTGGCACGGCTCGGCAAAGAAACGGATCTACACGGAGGGCACGACCATGACTGGTACGACCGCACCGGGGCCGCGCGGAAAGCCGTTCATCGGCGACATCCTCGCCTATCAGGCGGATCGGATCGGGTGGTTGGCCGCCAACCGCGAACGGTACGGAGACGTAGTCCGGCTGGCTCCCAAGATCGTGGTTGTGCACGACTCCGAGCTAGCGCACGAGGTGCTGGCCGCCACGGACGAGCAGTACACAGTGGACGCCGCATTTCGTTCGGACAGCCGCGAGCGGCGCGCTCTCGAGGCGTATCTGGCGAACTGGATGCGGGTGCGGCGCGAGGTTTGGAAATCCGTCGCACACCGGCTCACCCGGGTGCACGTCGAGCGGTTCGCCGCGCAGTTGGCCGCTGGGCTGGGCCAGCAGGCCAACCAGAATCTGGACGTGCTGGCCACCGGGCGCCGGCTGCTAGGCCGGGCGATCGTGGACTTCTGTGTGGGCGCCGAGCCAGACCGGACCGTGCTCGACACCTTGTACGGTGCGGCCGACGAGCTGTTCCAGACCGCGTTGCGGGCTCTCGTCGGCGGTGAAGGGCGAGTGCGGTGGGCCCGCCGGCCGGCGGCGCGGGCCGCGGTCGCCGCGAACGATCGGCTGCTCGCCCTCCTCGGCGAGCTGGTCGCTCGCCGGACCGCCGGGCGTCGGGAGGCCGAGCCGCGTGACCTACTAGATGCCTTGCTCGATCAACCGGGCCCGGACGAACCAGTCGAGCACACCGTCTCGGTGCTGCGTACCATCATGTTCGCCTCGCACGGGGTGCCTGGCACGGCGGTCGCCTGGATTGCGCTACTGCTGGCCGAGCACCCAGCGGCTGCTTCGTCGGTCGCCGAGGAGGCGGCTGGCCTTTCGCTGGGCCAGACCGACATTGTGGAAGCGCTGCCGTTCACGACGGCGGTGGTGCGCGAGACGTTGCGGCTCTACCCGCCGCAGTGGCTGCTGACCCGTACCGCGTCGGCTCCGACCGCGGTCGGCGGTTACCGCATACCGGCCGGCTGTGAAGTGCTGATCTGTCCATACTTGATCCACCGCGACCCGCGCTGGTGGGACCGTCCGGAGCAGTTCGAACCGTCCCGTTGGCTGGGCCGGGAGCAGCCGCACGCCCGGTACGCCTACTTGCCGTTCGGCGCCGGGCCGCGGATCTGTCCAGGCTCGCAGCTGGCCATAGCGCACCTGACAGTGCTCACCGCGCTGCTCGCCCGCGACTATGACCTGCGCCTTCCGCGTCTGGCCAATATGCCGATGAGCTCAGAAGGTCTGCTCGTACCCGAAGCGCTGTTCGGCGGTTGGTGGAGCAGGGACCGGGTCCATACCTAATCGATCTTGTTCGAACCTCCGCCGACCATCCACAGTGGACCGCTTCGGTCTCGGGCGACGATCTCGTTCGACATGAGGCGGCGGACAGAATCGACCTCGGACGAGCCGGCGGCCGCGTACAGGTCCAGTGCCTTCTTCCAGTGGATCGCGGCGACCTCGGCCGACCCGAGACGGCCTCGCTCGTGGCCGATCAGTACGTGAGCCCGGGCCACCCCCAATCGATGACCGGCGGCGCTCAGAACGTCCAGTGCCTGCCCGGCATGCTCCATGGCGTCGTCATGCCGGCCGGCGGCGAAGCACGCCTCGGCCAGCGTTAGGCGGGCACGGCCGGCCATCACGCGGTACCCGTGTTCCTGGCTCATGGTGATCGCCTGTTGCGCGTTGCCCATGGCGTCGTCGAGATCACCCAGTCCGCGGTGGGCCGTCGCCAGCGCGAGCATTGCATCTACCTGGAGAAAGTGGACGTCGACCCGGCTGGCGAGGATTCGTGCGTGGTCTGCGTGGTCCGCGGCGTCGCGATGGCGACCCAGCCGGTTGTCGATGTAAGCCAACGCCGTATAGGCAACGGATGTGATGTCCCCTTGGTCCGTCGGGTCGGCGCGGCGCACCGCGGCAGAGGCCTCCTCGCGCGCCTCCGCGAGGCGTCCGGCGTCACAGTGAACTCGGGCCAACCTCGCACGAACCCACACCTCGTTGGCTACGTGACCGAACTCCAGGATGATCGACATGGCGTCGGTGTAGTTGTCGAACGCCTTGTCGAGCTGACCGAGCTCATGCCGGACGTACCCGAGTTGGAGCAGGTGAGTGGCGTTGCCGATGGGTTCACAGCCCAAGGCCAACGCGGACTCGAGATGCGCTTCGGCCTTGCGCAGGTGCCCGATCACGGTATACACCCGAGCGAGGTAGCCGTGCTTTGCGGCCTCGCGGGCCGTTTCCCCGAGTCTGCGGTTGATCGCCAGCGCCCGGCGCAACCGGTCGATCGCGGTCGGGAAGCGTTCCAGGTCGGTGTAACAGACCCCGAGATAGCCCAGCGCGTTGGCCTCGGCGGTGGGCCATTCAGCGCGCCTGGCGGCGGCCAGGGCCTGGCGGCAGTGACGGATGCTGTCGTGATAGCTGCACCTGAACATGTGAGTGACGCCGAGGTTCAGATGTGCGGCGGCCAGTGCGCGTGGGTCGCCAGTGGTGCGCGCGGCGGTCCGCGCCGCATACGCGACGACCAGAGCGTCCACGAACCGGCTGCGTAGCCAGAGATAGCCACGCAGCACATCGGCAAGGAGGCAGGCTGTCCGGTGCGGGCCATGCGTTGCCGCGTGCACGGTCGCGGCTACCAGGTTGGAGCTCTCATCGTCGAGCCAGTCCAGGGCCATGGCGGGTCCGTCGAAGGTCTTCGCCAGGGTTTCCGACCGGTGCATGCGGAGGAGGAGTGGGTACAGTACGTCCGCGGCGGCCGCACAGTGCCGTAGGTACCAGTCATTGACCCGATTGGCGGCCGCCGACAGGACGGTATCGGTCTCCTCGGTCGTCGCCAACTGTCCGGCGTACTCCCGCAACAGGTCGTGAAAGGAATACCGGTCGGGGCGGGGCTCATCGAGCAGGTGCGCCTCGGCCAGCCCGTCCAGCAGCCGACCGGCGCGATCCGGTGAAAGGCCGACCAACTCCGCGGCGAGGGCGGCGGTGAAGTCCGGACCGGGTACGGCGGAGAGCAACCGGAACAAGCGGCGCTGGTCGCCGGGCAGGGCGGCGTACGACTGATCGAACGCGACGCGCACCGCGGCTTGCTCGTCCTCCTCCACGGCCAGCGCGGCGAGCCGGTCGCCGGCCCGCAGCCTGCCCGTGTACCCGGCGATCCGCAAGTGCCGTTTCGCCGTCAGGTGCGCGGCGGCGATCCGCAAGGCGAGCGGCAGGCCGCCGCAGAGCCCCGCCAACTCCGCGACGGCGGTCGGCTCCGCCCCGATCCGATCGGCGCCGAGCAGCAGGGTGAGTAGCTCTGTCGACTCGTCCGGCGCCAGTGCCGCTACCGCTATCCGTTGGGCGCCGTCGCGGGCGACCAGACCGGTGAGTGCGGAGCGGCTGGTGACCACGACGGTGCATGCCGGCTCGCCGGGCAGCAACGGTCGCACCTGGCCGGCGTCGCGCGCGTTGTCCAGCAGCAGCAACATGCGTCGGCCGGCGAGCATCGAACGGTACAGGTTCGCTGCCTCCGCCGCGTCGACCGGGATCTGGTCGGGTGGAACACCCAGGGCCCCGAGGAACTGGGCCAGAACGTCCAGCGGTCGCAGCGGCTGGCTCGTTGCGAATCCGCGCAAGTTGGCGTACAGCTGGCCATCGGGGAACCGGTCCGTCACCTGATGGGCCCAGTGCACAGTCAAGGCGGTCTTGCCCACGCCGGCCGGACCCGTGAGCACCGCGATGGACATCGGCCCCGGTCCGGCGGCGCGGTGATCGTCGACCAAGGCGGTGAGCACGCGCATCTGCTCGGCCCGGCCGGTGAAGCCGAAGACATCTCCCGGCAGTTGCGCCGGCACCGGCCGGTCGGGTCGAGCGACAACCCGCGCGGGCGGCACCTCGGCCGCGTAGAACCGCTCGCGGTCGTCACCGCGCAGATCCAGCGCGTCGGCGAGCAGTCGTACCGTCGTCGGGCGAGGGTTGGCGATGACGTTGGCCTCGACTTTGCGGATGGTCCGCACGTTCAGCCCGGCCTTGGCGGCCAACTCCTCCTGGGTCAGGCCTGCCCGCCGCCGCTCGGTACGCAACGTCTCCCCGAACACGCGTGCCTCGCAATCCCCCCGACAACTGCGTGGGCCGCGTAGATCTTCTCAGACAATCACCGGCGTCGGTACCCGCCAATGACGGGCGGAAACCCTTAACCTGCGACAGGTGAGCAGTGAGTCATCTCAGCCGGCGGTACGCCAGATGCGCCTAGTCGTCGAGGCCACCGACTTCGACGCCGCTGTGGCCTTCTATCGGGACGTCCTCGGCCTGCCGCAGGAGCTCGCGGTAGCCGGACCCGACGGCGCTCGGGTGGTGATCCTGGACGCCGGGCGCGCCACGCTCGAGCTGGTCAACCCCGCACAGCGGCGGTACATCGACGACGTGGAGGTGGGCCGGCAGGTCAGCCGGACGATCCGGGTCGCGTTCGAGGTCGACGACGCTCGTGGCCGTACCGCCGAACTCCAGAGGGCGGGCGCGCAGGTGCTCGCCGAGCCGACGCCGACGCCGTGGCAGTCGCTGAACGCCCGGCTGGAGGCGCCGGCCGGTCTACAGATCACGCTGTTCGAGGAACAGGGTTCCTCATAACTCGACGCGCTGACCCTTGCCGATGACGACGACTCCTCCGTCGGAGACGGTGAACCGTTCGCGGTCGCGCTCGAGGTCGACGCCGATCTGTGCTCCCTCCGGGATGACCACGTTCTTGTCGACGATCGCGTTGCGTACCACCGCGTTGCGGCCGATGTCGACTCCTTCCATGAGTACCGAGCCCTCGACGTTCGCCCACGAATGCACGGTGACGTTCGGAGACACGACGGAGTTCGCCACCAGCGAGCCGGAGATGATGACGCCCGGCGATATCAGCGAGCCGATCGCGCGCCCGACCCGCTCGTCGGATCCGTGTACGAACTTCGCCGGCGGCCACGGGTGGTTTCCGGTGTAGACCGGCCACTGGAAGTTGTACAGGTTGAAGACTGGGTGTATCGAGATGAGGTCCATGTGCGCCTCGTAATACGAGTCGAGCGTCCCGACATCGCGCCAGTAGCCGCGGTCGCGGTCGGTACTGCCCGGCACGTCGTTGTCGCGGAAGTCGTACACGCCCGCCTCACCGCGCTCCACGAGGGCGGGGATGATGTCGCCGCCCATGTCGTGCCTGCTCGTCACGTTCAGGGCGTCGCGTTCCAGCGCTTCGTTGAGCACGCGGGCGGTGAAGACGTAGTTGCCCATGGACGCGTACACCTCGTCCGGTGAGTCGGCGAGGCCCTTCGCGTCCTTCGGTTTCTCGCGGAACGCCCGGATCCGCTTGCCGTCGCTGTCCACGTCGATGACGCCGAACTGGTCGGCCTGGGCCAGCGGTTGGCGGATGCCGGCGACCGTGACGCCCGCGCCGGACGCGATGTGTTGCTCGACCATCTGTTGCGGGTCCATCCGGTAGATGTGGTCGGCACCGAACACGATGATGTAGTCGGGACGTTCGTCGTGGACGAGGTTGAAGCTCTGGTGGATGGCATCGGCGGAGCCGGCGAACCACCGCGGGCCGAGCCGCTGCTGAGCAGGTACCGGCGTCACGTAGTTGCCCAGCAAAGTGGACATCCGCCACGTCATGGTGATGTGCCGGTCGAGCGAGTGTGACTTGTACTGGGTCAGTACCACAATCTTCAGATATCCGGCGTTGGCGAGGTTGGACAGCGCGAAGTCGACGAGCCGGTAGAGCCCTCCGAATGGGACGGCGGGCTTGGCGCGGTCCGCGGTGAGGGGCATCAGCCGCTTGCCCTCCCCGCCGGCGAGGACGATCGACAGAACCTTGGGGACCATACGGGCTAGTGTGCCGCTGTGGCGGATCAACTGCGCATCGACCTACTGACCCGGGAGTACCCACCGGACGTCTACGGGGGTGCGGGCGTACACGTCGAATACCTGGCGCGGGCCTTGCGGCCGCTCGCGGACGTCCGGGTGCACTGCTTCGGGCCCGACCGGCCGCCGCCGTACGACGAGCCAGGCGTGACCGCGTACGCCGATCCGGCCGGCCTCGCCGGTGCCAACCCCGCGCTGCGGGCCGTCGGCGTGGACCTCGAGATGGCGGCCGGATGCGCCGGTACCGACGTCGTGCACAGCCACACCTGGTACGCCAACCTCGCCGGACGGGTGGCGCAGCTGCTGTACGGGGTGCCGCACGTCGTCACCGCCCACAGCCTCGAGCCGCTGCGGCCGTGGAAGGCCGAGCAGCTCGGTGGCGGGTACGCGCTCTCGTCGTGGTGCGAGCGCAGCGCCGTCGAGACCGCGGACGCGGTGATCGCCGTGTCGGCCGCGATGAAACGGGACGTTCTCGCCGCCTATCCGGCCGTGGCCGCGGACCGCGTGCACGTCGTCTACAACGGCATCGACACCACCGAGTACGCGCCCGATCCGGGCACGGACGTGCTCGACCGGCGCGGGATCGATCCCGGCCGTCCGAGTGTCGTATTCGTCGGGCGAGTCACGCGGCAGAAGGGGCTGCCGTACCTGCTGCGGGCGGCACGGTCGTTGCCGGCCACAGCGCAGCTCGTGTTGCTCGCCGGGGCCGCCGACACTCCGGAGATCGCCGCTGAAGTCGAGGGGCTGATGGCGGAACTGCGGGACACCCGCGACGGCGTCGTCTGGGTGCCGGAGATGTTGCCGAAGCGGGAAGTCATCCAGATCCTGACGCACTGCAGCGTCTTCGTCTGCCCGTCGGTCTACGAGCCGATGGGCATCGTCAACCTCGAGGCGATGGCCTGCGAGGCCCCGGTCGTGGCGACCGCCACCGGCGGCATTCCCGAGATCGTGATGGACTCCGAGACGGGCGTGCTGGTACCGATCGAGCAGGCGAGCGACGGAACCCCGTACGACCCGGACCGCTTCGAGGCCGACTTGGCCACGGCTATCGGTCAGCTGCTCGCCGATCCGGTGCGGGCAGGCGAGTTGGGGCGCGCGGGGCGCCGCCGGGTCGTCGAACACTTCTCGTGGACGGCAGTAGCGTCACGCACGCTGGACATCTACCGATCCGCGATCCGAGACCATTCGAAGCCACTCGCGCTGGGCGGGTGAGCGCTCGGGCACGACCACGGTGATCTCGGCGCGAGCGCCGTCGGCGTACGCCAGCTCGATGCGGTGTTCGCCGGGCTCGAACGGCCCGGCGAGAGCCAGCCGCTGGCCGCGCGCCGCCGGTACCCCGTCGACCGTCCACACCAGACGGTCGTCGGGTGCGGGCCGGCCAGCCGCGTCGTGGGCGTGACCGAGCAGCGAGATGGGTTGGTCCGGCGCTACCGTCTCGCCGTCGCCGGGAGCGAGGATCCGGACCACGACCGGACGCTCGGGCAGCGTGAACGTGGCGCTGCGGGACTGGCTCGACCGGTACCCGTCCGTGGCCAGGACGGCCACCGCACACCTAGGCCCGCCGGGCATATCGTCCGTCGGGAAAACGAACTCCGTGACGCGCAGGTCCCGGCCGACCGGGATCGCGTAGCCATCGGCGAGCAGGACCACGGAGTACCAGAGTTCGCGTTCGTGCTCGGCGCGCCAGTTCACCCGTACCCGCTGATCGTCGTCGATGTCGACGGCGCTGACGGTTATCGACGGCGCTCGCTCGGCCAGCTCGGCGCGGTGGAGCACCCGATCCCGATGCTGGAACACGACGGTCCGGCCGTCGGGGTGAAGCGGAAGGTACCCGAGCACCTTCGCGGCGCGCATGCCGTCGTCCTGGACGCGGCATGCCTGGCCGCGAAGCTCGATCGCGCCCGCGGTGAGCCGCTGACCGTCGGCGTCCGCCAACCACAGCACGTACTCCGGATTTGGATCCGGACGCCGGGCGATCCGCTCGGTCTCCCAACCGACGCCGGGCTCGAACTCGTCGTTCTCCCAGAGCGTGCCCGCGAAGCGCAGGAAACGTCGTGTCCGCATCGGATTGCCTCGCTCTAGAACTTGTTGAACACGGACAGCCAGTTGTGACGGGAGATCCAGCGCATCTCCGGACATTGGTACGTCATCATGTCGTAGAGCCCGCTGGGTGTGCCGAACGATCCGGCGTCGATGACCTGCCCGGTGGCCGGGTCGATGGGGTCGCCGGGACGGATCGCGCCGCCGTCGGTGAGCGAGTCGTACGGGCCGGCCGGGTCACCCCCGCATGTCAGCGATGTGTTGGCGTGATGCAGGCCGAGGGAGTGCCCGAGCTCGTGGGCGATGACGGTGCGGTCCAAGGGAACGATGCACGTGTTCCGGCTGGGTCCCCACATCTCGAACCCCTGCGTCTTGCCGCCCCAGTTGTTGCGCGGCAGGACGCCGACCCATACCGCTTTGTCGTCGTCCGGGCAGTCGTCCTCCCACGGCAGCACCCACTCCGAGAGCGTGCAGTCGTGCGCGTCGTCGATGTCGCTGAGCAACTCCGCGACGCCGTCGGAGGTGTCGATGTCGCGTGTGGTGTGCGCCGTCGCGATCCGCGCCGGCAGGATGTCGGTGGCCGGCGTGGCCAGCAGATCGAAGGCGCGCAGCAGGCGCTCGCGCGCCTGCTGGTCCGACAGGGCCGGCATCGTCGGGATGCTGAGTCGGACGTACCGCACCTTGAACGCGGCCTTGGCGAACCAGGTCACCCCGTGAAATGCCGTCGCGGTCGCTACCGCCTTCGGAGCCAATGCCTGCTGTACCGAGTTCGTCGCCCAGACCGAGATGACCAGCGAGCGGTTGCCCGTGGACCAGGCCGCCGGGAGGCGGAAGTTGAGCGTGTGATCGGTTTTCGTACGGTCGATCTGCGCCGTCGGCCGGGCACGCACCGGTCCGGTGTTCACGGGTGGCAGGCCACCGAGCCCGGGACCGCTGACCACACCGGAGATCTCGACCTCGTCGGGGTGCACACCGTCCACTTTGAACCCGGCGAGGTTGTCGACCGCCACGTACACCCGGACGATCGTGTCCTTGCCGGCAACGAGCGGTACCGAGTTCGGCGGCGTACCGGGATCCTGGAACGCCTGCACCGCCTGGGTCACCTCGACACCGGTCACGTGCAGCACGGGTACCTTGCGCAGCAACACTTTCAGCCCTGCCACGACCGTGCCGCACCGGTTGGTCGCGTGCAGCTCGTACCGCGCCTCGACCGGCCGGTCACCGGTGAACGGGCCGGTTGTATGGCTGTCGCCGGGCGGGTCGAGCAGGTCCACCGGCGGACCGTCGGGGGACGCGCGGAACACCCGCACCTGGTCGGCGTTGCGTACCTGCCACTGCAGGGTCAGTGTGCTGTCGGGCAGGACCACCTCGGCGTCGACGCCGAACGACTCGATCTCGGGCATCGTACCGGCGAAGTGGTTGGCCGCGGTGCACGGCGGCCGGGAGGCCACATAGGACACTTCTGTCCACTGTACGTGTTGGCCGAGACAGCCCAGCCCTTCGAGTACGCCGCCGAACTCGCCCTGCCGGTGGGCGAACTCCTGCCGCCGGCTCTGTTCGACCCGCTCGTCGCGGAACCCGACGCAGCAGCTCTTGGCACCCGGCGGTACCACGACCTGGATGCCGTCGGCGGACCAGGAGACGACCTCAGCCGGTACGTCGCCGAAGAGCACGACCATGTCGGGTGGCTGCGGGTCCGGGAAGCCGGACCCTTCGATGGTGACGACCTCGCCCACGCACGCCTGTGCCGGGGACAGTCCGGTGATCCCGTCCGCGGACACCGACTGTGGAAGCCGCCCCGGTCGCAGCGCGCGAGCGGCGGAGCGCACCCACCGGCGGCACAGGTCAGCTTCGAAGTCGCCGCTTCCCGGTGCTCCCGGCCCGGGTCCGCCGGGTCCTCCGGGTCCTCCTGGTCCGCCGGGCCATCCAGGTCCGCCAGGTTCGCCGGGTCCGCCCGGGCCACCCGGCCAGCCGGGGAGGCCCGGAATCGGTGGCCCGTCGTCGTCGCCGGGCCACAGTGCCCCATCCGAGCCGTCCGGCCACAGTGGACTGTGGGGTGCCTCGGTCGACGGGCTCCAGCCGGCCCGTGCCAGATCGCGGTCGATCATCCGTAGCCGGTCGCCGAGCCGATCGGCGCCGTCGAGCGCGTCGGCGTACAGCCGGTCGACCATCGAGGTGCGACGCCACAGCGCGTCGAGAGCGTCCACATGACGGTCGAACCGTTCGGCGTCATCGTCGCTGATCGCCTCGATCCCGTAGACCAGCGCGAACATCGCGTCCGGTCGTACCAGCGGCCGCTCTCCGTGGTCCGCGGGCTCATCGTGGGCCGACACCGCCTCGAGGACGGACACGAACCGGCGACGGGCTCTCCGATCCCCGGCCAGTACCTCGGGCAGATCCCGGTAGAGCAGCTCCAACTCCATCGCCTCGGCGCGCGTCGCGCGAAGGACCGCGGCGAACACCCGCTCCTCGCGAGGGCCTCGGGCTTGCCTATGAACCCGGTCGACGAGCAACCGTACGGCGTCCCGGTCGAAGAGCGGCGGCAGCTCGGCCATCAGCGAAGTGTGCGGTACGCCGGGCGGTCTCGAGGATCCTGTTGTCGAGCTTGCGTCACCGGCGTATCTGGGTCGGGAACCGGGGCGGTACACCGGCGGTCCAAGGTCGTATGAGACTTCGCCTCGCTGTGCTCGCCGCGTGTGGACTGCTGGCCTTGACCGGGTGCGTACCGATCTCCCGATCCGAGGGGCCGGCCGCTCCACCGGCCGGATGGCGGGAGATCCTGGGGTCGCCGCTGGGACCGCGGACCAGCGCGCTGGGCCTGTGGACCGGCCGCGAGGTACTGCTGATCGGAGGCAGCGACGAGCCGGCCTGCCCGCCGAACGCGGACTGTGCGCCCGATCCCACCCCGCTGTCCGACGGCGCCGCGGTCGATCCCGGTACCGGGCACTGGCGGCGCATCGCCGACGCTCCCGTGCCGGTGCTGGGTGGCGACGGGGTCGTCGTTGGCGGTACGGCCTACATCTTGACGAGGAGCGCCGGACTGCTCGCCTACCGCGTCGAACAGGATCGGTGGCAACGGCTGCCGATCCCCTTTGCGAACGCCGGCGGCTATCGGCTGGCGGGCGCGGGCGACCGGCTCGTCGCGTACGCGGGCACGCACGAGCATGGGACGGCGAAGGACTACTGGCTCGGCCCATCGAACACGTGGCAATCCCTCCCGGCCGCCCCGCTCGGCGCCGGCTTCGATCGCACGATGGTGGGCGCCGGCCGCCAGCTCGTGCTGTTCGACCACGAACTGGTACCCAACCCCGGCGCGGAGCGGCCGGCGGTCACCCGGGCGGCTGTCTACGACTGGACGACCGCTAGCTGGCGGCGGTTGCCCGACTCGGCGATGCTGTCGACGTACCCGTGGCTCTTCTCCGATGGCAGCCTGATCAACCCGATGCTGGGCGGCGCGGACGGCGGCCAGGTCGGCAACTGGGGGCGGACCTACCCGAACGGCGGGACGCTCGATCCGGTTTCCGCCCGCTGGTCGGCGCTGCCTCCCGCGCCACCGGGGACCACCGGGAGCGCCGGCGTCTACGACACCACAGGCGCGGTCTACGTCAATGTCACGGGCGCGGTGCTGGACGCCGATCACGGCCGATGGCTGACGCTCCCACCGCCGCCCGGTGGCGACGTACTCGGCAGGACGATCGTGGCCGCCGGCGCCGACCTGCTGGTCTTCGGCGGCGGCGCAAGCGACACCTGGGTCTGGACTCCCTAGCTAATAGGATGGAAACTTTATAGATATGTTTAAACGTGTCGGCGTGGTTGTCTCCGCTGCGATCGTCATACTCGGTTCTCTGGTGGCCCTGCGGCCGCCGGCCGCGCGGGCCGAACTGCAGCATCCGCGCCAACAGTTCCTCCGCGACTCGGTCGCCGGGCTGTTCCTGCACTGGGGTCAACGCACCTCACCCGCGCACACCAGTTGCGCCTCATGGGAGGCAGACGTCACCAGCGGCGGCTGGACGCCGGGCTACTGGGTCACCGAGGCGCAGAAGCTGCACGCGCAGTACCTCGTGCTCGCGACATTCCACAGTAGACTCGGGTACGCCCGGGCGTGGCCCTCGGCGATCCCGGGCAGCTGCCGGACCACGCGCGACTTCCTCGGTGAGCTGATCACCGCTGCCAGTGCCCAGGGTCTGCGGGTCATCCTCTACATGACCGACGATCCACAGTGGTGGAACGAGGGCCTGCCGGCCGGTCAGAGCTGGCTGAACTCGGCGGCGTACTCCACCTACAAGGGACGGACCGTCGATCTGCACACCCGGGACGGCTTCGGCGAGTACAGCTACGACCTCTTCTTCGAGGTCATGCAGCGGTACCCGAACCTCGGCGGGTTCTGGATCGACAACGACAACGCGTTCTGGGAGAGCCACAACCTCTACGAGCAGATCCACACCATCCGACCCAACTTCACGTTGAGCAACAACAACGAGGACACGGCCGAGATGGACATGATCAGCAACGAGCAGAAGACGGGCATGACGCCCTCGTACGACTATCCGCAGGCGGTCTTCACTGCTGCGCCGCGGCTGATCGAGGCGGACTTCAAGCTCCCGTCGACCGGTGCGTGGTGGTACGACGGCACGAACCCGACGGTCGATCGCAAGCTCACGCTCGGCCGCCTCGTCACGAACGCGGGTTCCTCGGTCAAGGCGTTGATGGCCGAGACCGCACAGGTCAACGGGCGCTTCCCGAGCAACCAGGAGTCGTTCAACAATTTCGCCGACGGGTACCTCGATCAGATCTGGTCGTCCCTGACCGGCACCGAAGGCGGCGGCTACCTGCACGGCGGGCTGAAGCCGGGCCGGTGGAACAACAGCGCGTACGGTGTGACGACCGTCAGCAAGACCAACCCGAACCTGCACTACGTCCATGTCATCGACCCGCCCACATCCGGCACATCGCTGGTGGTGCGCGACAACGGGTACCGGGTGACCCGGGTGAGCAACCTGCGGACCGGTGCGACGTTGAACTTCACCCAGGACGGCGGCAACCTGACGATCACCGGAGTGTCCACATGGGACCAGTACGACACGGTGTTCCGCGTGGAGACGAACGGGCGCCAGGGCATCTACCCCCCGTCGTCGGTCGTCATGAGCGCCAGTGCGTCGGCCAGCGGGCGCCCGGCGTCAGCCGCCTCGGACGGCGACTACCTCACGTACTGGGACAGCAACCGCACCACGCCGGTGTCGCTGCGGTTCGACCTCGGCTCGACCAAGCGCGTGCAGTACCTCGGCGTGAACCAGCGCGAGGACTCGGTGAGCTATGCCCGTTCGGCGACCGAGCAGTCCGCGCGCATCCGCGATTACCGCGTCTACTTCTCCAGTGACGGCACCACGTGGGGCAGCCCGGTGCGCACCGGTCAGCTGCCCAGCGCTCGCGGCGTGGCCATCATCGACCTGCCCGCGACGAACACGCGCCACATCCGGCTGGAGGTCGTGAACACCTGGGCCGCGTCCACCGATACGACGCGCTTCCAGCGGCTGCGCGTCGACGAGGCGTGGGTCGGTTCGGACTATGCCGGTGCCGCGCCCGCGCCGTCCGGCCGGCACGAGGCGGAGGACGCCACGATCTCGCAGGGCAACGTCGAGTTCGACCACGCGGGGTTCTCCGGTACCGGGTTCGTCGACTACGACAACGTGGCCGGCGGCTATGTACAGTGGACGGTCAGCGGCGTCCCGGCCGGCCAGACCACGCTCAGCATCGGCTACGCCAACGGTACGACCACCGACCGGCCCATGGACATCACGGTCAACGGCGCACTCGTGGCCAACGACCTGTCGTTCCCGGGCACCGGGGCGTGGACCGGTTGGCAGACCCGTTCGGTCGTCGCGACGCTGACGTCCGGTACCAACACGATCCGGGCGACCGCCGTCACCGCCAACGGCGGACCCACCGTCGACTATCTGGACGTGGCGACGTCTTATGAGGCGGAACAGGGGACGCTGTCCGGCTCGGCCGTAGCCGCCTCATGCTCGACCTGCTCGGGCGGGCAGAAGGTCCGGTTCATCGGTAACGGCACGGCCAACCATGTGACGATCGCGGTCACCGTTGCGACCGCCGGCGACTACCAGCTGACTTTGCACGCGACGGTGGGCGGCACCCGGTCGTTCTTCGTCAGTGTCAACGGCGGCGCGGCGGTCGAGATACCGATGACCGGACCGGACTTCACCACTGTCGTGACGGCACCGGTCACCCTGACGCTGTCGGCCGGGTCGAACTCGGTCCGCTTCTTCAACAACGGTGCGAACGCCCCGGACCTGGATAGGATCACGGTCGGCTGAAGGGGGACGCCATGGCCCTGGTCGCGTTGCACACCCGACTCGCGCCCGGCAAGGAGGAGGAGTACGAGGCGGCGCACGCCGTGATCCCGCCCGAGCTGGACGAGGCGCTGCGGGCCGCCGGTGTACGGGACTGGTCGATCTGGCGAGATGGGCTGGACCTGTTCCATCTCGTCGACGTCGACGACTACCGGGCGATGCGGCTCGCGTTGCGGGACCACCCCGCGAACATCGCTTGGCAAGCGAGGATGGCCGAATTGCTCGACGTACCGGACGACTACTCCGGTACGGATACCGGGCTCCGCCATGTCTGGCGGCTCCGGCCGGCGGGTTAGTCGTCGCGCAGCCGCGCGGGGTCGACCTCGCGTTCCGGGAAGCGCCGCATGTACTCAACCTCGAGCTCGGCCACCCGCCGGCTGTGTTGCCGGAGCGCATCGACCGCGCCGTGCCGCAGTGTGTCGTGCCGGGTCCGGTGCAGGCTCGCCAGTTCCCGGAGCAGGTCCTCGTCGTCTAGCTCGGCGGCGTCGACGCCGAGCCCTGGTTCGTTCGGGCCTAGTCTCACCCCTGTCCGATTCCCCGCCCGCGAGCAGGAGAAACCTCGCGTTTGCCCGCAAGGCGTGTCGGGCAATTAGAGCAACATGTCCAGAGTTATCGGCAAGCTCGCGTACAAGCCGGTCGGCATGTTGCTCGGCGGAGCCGCCGCCGTGCTCGCCGCATTGCTGTTCAAACAGGTATGGCGGGCCGTTTCGGGTACGGACGACGCACCCCGGGCGACGGACGAGGACCGGAGGTGGGCCGAGATCCTGGCCGCGGCCGCGCTGCAGGGCGCGATCTTCGGGGCGGTGCACGCGGCGGTGGATCGCGGTGGTGCGACCGCCGTCCGGCGGGTCACCGGCAGGTGGCCGGGCTAATCCGGAGGCGGCGGGTACGTCCCCCGACCCACCAACATGTCGCCGCCGGCGTTGGCCGTAGTGGCGACCACAGGTGGAAACAGCTCCAACGAGCACGTGTGGATGTGCTGGCGTACCAACGTGTCGAGCTCGCTCAACAGCTTGCCGAAGCGCGCGGGCTGGTCCACATAGGACGGTAGCCGCCGCGCATGCTCGAGCAGATCGCGGTCCTGCACCAGTTCCAGCTCCACGACGCGGTCGCCATCGGGTCGGGCCAGGCGGATCGACGGGTAGAGGTACCGCTGCTCGGCCGAGAAGTGCCGGGTGAGCATCGCACAGGTCCGCTTTGCCAGGCGCAGGCGGCTCGCGGGGGTCGCGCTACCGCCGTCGAGCAAGTTGTCGATGGTCGACAAGATCCGGTGGTGCTCGTCCACAAGCGCCGCAACGACGATCCGGCATTGGATCTCTTGTGAACTCTCCATGACCTTGGCACTACCCACCCACAGCCTGGTCCTACGCCTCTTTGTGAGGTTTCGAACAGGTGGCGGAGGGTACCGCACGAAGAATAGGCACGAACGAAGGTGGTCCACAGTGGACGTCGAGTTCCTGGCTCCGCTCTACGACGCGCCGGGGCCTTGGTTGTCCGCATACCTGGACGTATCCCGGGACACCGAGGACGCGGGTCATGCGATCGCGCTGCGCTGGCGGGGAATCCGCGAGGAGTTGGCCGACCAGCGCAGCGACGGCCCCGGCACCCGGCAACTACGCAATGATCCGCGGCTCGCCGAGCTCGATGACGTACTGGCCCGGAACGTGGGCCGGCACGACCGGCACGGCGCGGCCGTGTTCGTGGCGGCCGATGGTCCGGTGCGGCTGATGTCGCTACCGTATCCACCGCCGCGGGACCTGGGTCACATCGGCCCGTTACCCCACGTGTTGCCGCTGCTGCAGGCCCTCGGCGAGCCCGTGCCGTGGGTACGCGTGGTTACCGACCGGCACGGCGCGGACGTGGCTTCGTCCGGCGGCTGGGACGTGCCGCAGGAGATCGAGGTCGAGGGATCGGCGGCGTGGCCGCTGCACAAGGTCGCGTCGGAAGGCTGGACGCAGCCGCGCCGGGAGCGGGCCGTGGAGACGGCGTGGGACCGCAACGCGGCCGAGGTAGCCAAGGCCGTCGTCGCCGAGGCCGAGGAGGTCGATGCGGAGGTGCTGGTCGTCGGTGGGGACGTACGAGCCCGGCGGCTGATGCTGGAGCACCTCCCGGACCGGTGGGCGCGGCGGGCCATCCAGACCGAGGGCACGGTGGACGACGTACTCGGCGGGGCGGTGGCCGCGGCGGCCATCGAGCGGCGCGAGGAGGTCCTCGGCAGCTTCCGCGCGGCATGGCCGGCGGGGCTCGCCCGTACCGGTGTCGCCGGCGTGGTGGCGGCCGCGCGAGCCGGTGCTCTGGACACGCTGCTCCTGGATGCCTCCGGCGTGGCCGAACCGGTGTGGGTCGACCCGCACTCCGGCGACCTGGCGTGTTCCCTCGACGAACTGGTCACCGGCGACGCCGTGCCGGAGCGGGCGGACAACGCGCTCGTCCGGGTCGCCGCGGAGAGCGGGGCCGCCGTCGTGTTGGTCGGCGACGGCGTCCGCTTACCCATCGAGCTACCGGAAGAGGTCGGAGCGATCCTGCGCTATCCGGCCTGAGGCAGGATCCGCTCGGCGTACAGCTCGAAGAAGCCCTCGTGGTGCGGCCCGATGTTGGCCACATACAGCTCGTCGAAGCCGGCCTCGGCGTAGGTGTTGATCATCTTGAGGTGCGTGTCCGGATCAGGGCCGCAGGTGATCTGGCCGCGCAGCATATCCGGGGTGACGAGTTCCGCGGCCTGCTCGAAGTGGTGCGGAGTTGGTAGCACCTGCGCCAGCTCGCCGGGCAGGCCGGACGTGGGCCACAGTTCGTACGCGATACTCAGCGCCTCGTCCTCGGTACGCGCGTAGCATGCCTTGGCGCCGGCCTGGGTCGGCTTGCCCTGCCCGCCGCCGGAGCGGAACTTGCGGATCGCATCGGCATCGGGCCGGGTGCTGACGAACCCGTCGCCGATGCGGGCGGCGAGGTCGATCGACCGCGCCCCGAAGCCCGACACGTAGACCGGCGGCGGCTCGGGCGGCATCGTATAGATGCGCGCGTTCTCCACGGTGTAGTACCGGCCGCGGTGGCTGACCGTCTTGCCCGTCCACAGTAGACGCATCAGCTCGACGGCCTCTTCGAGCATCTCCAGCCGGACCTCCGCCTCGGGCCAGGGGTCGCCGAGGATGTGCTCGTTCAGCGCCTCACCGGACCCCACCCCGAGCACGAACCGTCCCTCGCACAGAACCGCGCTGGTCGCGGCGGCCTGGGCGATGATGGCCGGGTGGATGCGGACCGTCGGGCAGGTGACCGCGGTCGTTATCGGTAGCCGGCAGACCTGGCTGATCGCCCCGATCATCGACCACACGAACGGGCTCTGGCCCTGCGCGTCGATCCACGGGTGGAAGTGGTCCGATATCCACAGCGCGCTGAAGCCCGCCTCCTCGGCGGCACGGGCCTGCTCGATCAGCTGGGCCGGGCCAAGCTCCTCAGTGGACAGAAAGTAGCCGAGTCGCATCTCGAGTCTCCTCACGGCTGCCCGGGCCACAGGCCAGCGAGCTGTGGTAGTTCGCGGTGCATCTCACAGGTCGGCTGCAGGGGGGTGAGGCTGGCGTATCCGTCGGCGAGCCAGGCCGCGTCCGTACCCGGCTCCCGCGCCGCTTCGCTGTCGGCGATGGCCACCCGCAGGTAGCCCTTGCCTGCCTCGGCGAGGTTGATCTGGACCGCACCGAAGCTGGCCAGCGCGCCGCTGCGCAGTCCCGGTACCCGGTCCGCCGGCACGTCCGGGACGTTGAGGTTGAGCGTCATGGGCGGCTCGGCCTCGGCGAGCAACGCGAACAGCCGCCGCGCCACCTCCGCGGCGGTCTGCCAGTTCGGCGGTTCGACCGCGTCCAGCCCGACGTCCAGGGACACGGCCATCGCGGAACGGCCGTACGCGCTCGCGGTCAGCGCCGCGCCGACGGTACCGGAGTGCATGATGGCCCGGCCGACGTTGGCTCCCCGGTTGATGCCGGACAGCACGAGGTCCGGCGGGTCGCCGAACGCGCCCCGGGTGGCGATCAGCGTGATGAACGCGGGGGAGGCGGCAACGGCGTACGCCGGTACCTCCGGTAGCCCGGGCACCGTGCGTTCCTCGACGACCACGCGGCCGGAGCTCTCGACCGCGGTGATCGCCGTACCGGAGCCCGACGCCTCGTTCATCGGCGCCGCGATCACGACCTCCAACCCGTCCTTGTGGGCCGCGGCGGCCAGCTGGTGTAGGCCGGGGGAGGCGATCCCGTCGTCGTTGGTGATCAGTACTCGCGGGTTCTTCATCGGGGCCTCGCCTGCTCGGCCAGCTCGTCCGGGCTCGTGACACCGCCGTCCCTGACCGCCCGGCGGGGAGCGTCGACCGGTACCAGCTCGATCTGCCGGACCAGTTGGGCGATCGCGTCGGGCGTGCCGGTACCGAGTCCGTGCTGGGTCACGTTGAGCGCACCCGCCGCCGCGCCGGTGCGAATCGCGCTCGACAGGTCGCCGCCCTGCGCCAGTACCGCGGCCACACCCGCGGTCATCGAGTCACCCGCCCCACGGTGATCCGCCGGTTCCAGCTTGGGCGGTACGACCTCGTACACCTGCTCGTCGATCAGAGCCAGAGCCGGTTCCTCGGCGCGGCTGACGACAATCGCTTCGACACCGCGTTCCCGCAGACCGAACATCGCCCGCACCACCTGCGGCACGCTGTCGTTCTCGGCGTAGCCGGACGACACCAGTTCCTCGTGGCTCAGCTTCAGCAGCCGCAGACCGCCGGCCTCCACCGCGGCGGTCAGGTGCTCGCCGGAGAGGTCGGCCACCACATGGCCGCCGTTGCGATCGATGTCGGTGACGAAGCGGCGGTAGAGATCCGGCGGTACCGCGTCGGGGTTGGCCGGACCGCTCAGCACGCATACCGACGCGTTGATGCCTTCGGCCAGCGCCACGCCGTACAGCTCGTCCATCTCGTGCCGGCTGAACGGCGCGGTGGGCATCTCGGCCACGGTGACCCGCTCGCCGCCGCGCCGGTCGTGCACGTAGGCGCCGGTACTCGACTCGGTGTCCACCAGTCGCAGTTCCACACCCTCACGTTCCAGCAGCGGCCGGAGGACGAGGCCGACCTCGCCGCCGATCGCGGCGCACATCACCACCGGTACCCCGAGAGATGTCACCATCCGGGCCTGCCAGACCCCTTGACCACCGGCGTGCAGATGAACGTCCGGCCGGTCTGCTCGCTGCTCGATCGTGACGGTCAGCAGGGGAGTGGGCGCGAAGACCATGACCTGCGGTTCCACCCTTGTTACCTGCCCGCGGGCGAGGCCCTTCAACCCTACGTTTCGGTGCCTGGTACCAGGGGTAAGGCCGCACCGGGTACTAGCCAACAGATCGACATCTGGATAGGTGACGACGATGAGTAGAGATGGTGAGGCCGGGAACGTCACCGGCACGAAGGACAAGACATACAACATCATCTGGTTCACCGAGAACTGCCTGAGCAACGTGTTGCGGCTGGAGACGTACGTGGAGGACGCCGAGCGCGACGGCGACTCCGAGCTCGCCGACTTCTTCCGGCGGGCGCAGCACGAGAGCCGGAAGGGTGCCGAGCAGGGCAAGCAGTTGATGCGAGCGCGCCTGGGTCAGTGACGCCCGCCCAATGACCGTTCGGCTGACATCGATGGGCCTGAAGAGTCGAGTTTGTCGCTCGCGAGGAGCTGGGTAACGAGCGACGACCGCGGATCGGAGGCCCCCCGTGGTCACCGGCCAGGAGCGTGCGACGTGAGCACCGGAAGCGTGGGCGTGGCGGTGGGGCCAATCGCCCGGTCGCACGGATGCACGACGGCATGACGCGATCCTGGCCGGCTGACGGGTACGTGGGCCGCGTACCCGCGCTCCCAGGGCGGTCGGTGGGATGAGCCCTCCCACCGGCCGCCCGCCTCGTGTCTGCCCAGGTCATACCGTTTGTCTGGAGACGACGTCGGGTAGCTCTACGGCATGCTCGATACCCCGAAGAGCCGGCCCCTCATGCCCAGCGAAGTCAGCTCGGACGTGTCATGGTTCGACCGGTTCGCGACCACGGCGGCGTCGTTCGTGTCGCGAGCGTGGTTCTTCACCCTCTGCGTGCTGCTCATCCTCGTCTGGGCGCCGTCGATCGTCCTGTTCCGCGACATCGATACGTGGCAGCTCGTCATCAACACCGCCACCACCATCGTCACCTTCCTCCTCGTCGCCCTGCTCCAGAACACCCAGTCCCGCGGCAACGACGCGATACAGCAAAAGCTCAATGCGATCGCGGACGCGTTGGCCGATCTGATGACCGAAACCGCCGACAACTCCGACCATCCGCTGCACGAAGACGTACGTGAACTGCGCGCCGCGGTTGGTCTGGAACGGAGAGAGAGCGCCTGATGACCCAGATAGAGAAGGACGTCGTCGACCTGATCATGCAGGATCACCGCGACCTGCAACAGATATTCGCGCGGCTCCGCACTGGTGACGGGGACCCGGCGCTGCTCTTCCCGGAGATGGCGGCGCTGCTGACCGCACACAGCCGGGCCGAGGAGGCCGAGGTCTACCCGGCCGTCGCCAAGGCGGGCGACGCGGAGGAGGTCAAGCACGCCCGCGAGGAGCATGCCGAGGCCGACGATCTGCTGAGCAAGCTGAAGAAGTTGGCGCCGGACTCGGCGGAGTTCGCGAACCTGCTGAACAAGCTGATGGACGCGGTAGACCACCACATCGAGGAAGAGGAGTCCGCCGCGCTACCAGCTCTGCGCACGGGAGTCGACGCGACGCGGATGGCCCAGCTGGCCGAGGCGTTCACCAACCGGCGCGGCGAGGAACTCGAGAGCGGTCCATCGCCACGGCAGGTCGGCGGCTCCGAGATGACCAAGGAGAAGCTGTACCAGAAGGCCGTCGAGCATGACATTCCCGGCCGGTCCGGGATGACCAAGGAGGAGCTCAGCGAGGCCGTCAAGGCCGTCGAGGGCGAGGAGTAGCGCGGGCGCCGCTAGGGCGCCAGGAGATCCAGCACCGCGCGTTCGACCGCGGGCGGGGCGGGAAAGTCGTCCACGCGGGTCTGCGGGCGGATCGTCGCACCGCCGTGGAACTCGTCGACGACTCGGGGGTCCACATAGGACGCACGAGCCACCGCGGCGGTGTTGCCCAGCTCCTCGGCCACCTCCCGCATCACGTGCGCAACGACCCTCTTCCGCCGGGTGTCCGAGCCACCCGTGCCCTCGTGCGCCAGCAGCACCGCCGCGAGGACGGTGGCGTGCCAGGTGCGGAAATCCTTGGCGGTGATGTCGCACCCGGCGACCTCGCGAAGGTAGGCGTTGACGTCGTCGCTGTGCAGTTCCCGCCACGCCCGCCCGGCGCGGTAACCGAACAGTCGGTCCTCCGGATCCCGATCCCGCACCAGGCGCCGCAGCACCGGCCGGATCGCGGGGTCGGTGACCGTGCACTCCCGCTCGGTACCGCCCTTGGCCGGATAGCAGAACACCGCCTCCCCGTTGTGCAGCCGGACGTGCCCCACCTGCAACGTAGCCAGTCCGAACGTCGCGTCGTCGCCGCTGGCGTACTGCTCCCCGCCCACCCGGAACAGTCCCCGATCGAGCAGCCGTACCGCCGTGGCGAGCACCCGCCGCTGGGTCAGCCCACGGTCGTCGAGGTGCCGGGTGACCGTCCGCCGTATTCGGGGCAACCGAGCGGCGACGTCCAGCACGTGGTCGAACTTCGCGGCGTCGCGCCGTTGTCGCCACACCGGGTGGTACAGGTACTGCCGGCGGCCCGCGTTGTCCGTACCGGTGGCCTGGATGTGCCCTCGAGGATCAGGTGAGATCCAGACGTCCTGCCACGCGGGCGGGATCGCCAGGTTCCGGATCCGGGCGCGCTCGTCGGCATCCCGCAGCGGCGCGCCGCCGGTGTCCACATAGGAGAATCCGCGACCGCGGCGATGGCGGCCGTACCCGGGCTTGGCGGGATCGGCGCGGCGAAGCCGCACGGGTCAGGAGCGGCTCCGGCGCGAGGACGCCCGCCGGTTGGCCTTCTTCACCGCCTCGACGAGCTCGTCCTTGCTCATCTTCGAGCGACCGGGTACGTCCAGCCGCCGGGCAAGCTCCATCAGGTGCTTCTTCGTTGCGTTGGCGTCGACGCCCTCGGCGGTCTTCCCCTCACTCCGCGGTCGCTTCTTCGCCGCCTGGGCGTCGCTCGGACCCTTGCGCTTCTTGGGCTCCCAGTGATCGCCGACCTTCTCGAAGGAGTGCTTCAGCGAGGCGAACGCGGTGCGATGGCTCCGCTCGCCTTCCCCGTACTGTTCGACCGCCGCGTCGTGGGTCTTGATCCACGTCTCCTGAGCCTTCTTCGACGACCGGTGCAGCGTGCCCGGCAGACTCTCGCGTCCTGGCATGACGTACTCCCTTCCGTCACGCGGCCTTGCTGCGCGCCCGCCCGCGGCCCCGTTCCGGGGGCCGGCCCGTGACCATTGCCTCGCGAAGCATCTCGTACGCCTGCTTCAGCAGCCGAGACACGTGCATCTGGGAGATGCCCACCTCGGCGGCGATCTCGGCCTGGGACATGTCGCGGCCGAATCGCAGCGCGACGATCTGCCGTGATCGCTCGGGCAGTCCACTGAGGACGGACCGGACCAGGTGCCAGTTCTCGACGCGCTCGAAGCCGGGATCGGGTGACCCGATCACGTCACTGATCTCGCTGGGTCCCTCGCCCACCTGGGCGAACAGGGAGTGCGGCCGGTAGGCCCGCGCGGCCGACACGGCGGCCCGGATCGCCTCGACCGGGACGTCGAGCGCCTCGGCGACATCCGCCGCGGCCGGCGTCCGGCACAGCTCCTGGGTCAGCTGGTCGGTGACGAGCCGCGCGTCGAGGACTAGTTCCTGCAGATGCCGGGGTACGCGGATGGTCCAGCCGCGATCGCGGAAATGCCGCCGCAGCTCGCCCAGGATCGTCGGCAGCGCGTAGTCGCTGAACGGGTGGCC
>DASRII010000192.1:0-22486 GCA_035650075.1 Micromonosporaceae bacterium
ACCGGCTTCGTTCGCGCTCAACGGCGTTACCTGCACCGGCAGCACCGGCCCACCGTCGCCGACTCCGTCGCTGTCTCCATCCCCGTCGACCTCGACGTCACCGAGCCCGCAGCCGACCAACCCGATGGCCGTGGTGGCCGCGATGCAGCCGGGCACGAACATCGGCAACACCCTGGACGCCATCCCCGACGAGACGGCGTGGGGCAACCCGCCGATCAGCGAGGCGCTGCTGGATCACCTGCGGGCACAAGGCTTCAAGAGCATCCGCTTGCCGATCACGTGGAGCAATCGACACGGGCCCGCACCGTCGTACACCATCGACCCGGTCTTTCTCAGCCGCGTCCGGCAGGTCGTCGACTGGGCACTGGCGCGCGGCTTCTACGTGATGATCAACCTGCATCACGACTCGTGGCAATGGATCAACACGTACCCCACCGACCGCACCAACGTACGCAACCGCTACATCGCGCTGTGGACGCAGATCGCGGCCGCGTTCCGGAACCACTCGCAGAAGCTGCTCTTCGAGAGCATCAACGAACCCCAGTTCGCCGGTACCTCCGACGACGCGCAGAACTACCAGTTGCTGCACGAGCTCAACACCGAGTTCGTACGCGTAGTGCGCGCCTCCGGCGGCGGCAACAGCAACCGCCTGCTGGTCCTGCCCACGTTGCACACCAACGCCGACCAGGGCCGCCTGGACGCGCTGCGGACCTCCTTCGCCCAACTGAACGACCCGAACCTGATCGCGACGATCCACTTCTACGGGTTCTGGCCGTTCAGCGTGAACGTCGCCGGCTTCACCCGGTACAACGCCGAAGTGGAGCAAGACCTCGTGGGCACGTTCGAGCGGACCCGCAACACGTTGGTGGCCAACGGGATCCCGGTGATTCTCGGCGAGTACCTGTTGCTCAGCCTCGACTACACCCGGCCGGGCATCCTCCAGCCAGGAGAGGTGCTGAAGTTCTTCGAGGCGCTCGGATTCCATGCCCGTACCAAGAACATCACCACCATGCTGTGGGAGGCCGGTACGATCCTGAACCGCCAGCAGCTGCAGTGGCGGGACCCGGAGCTGATGGCGCTGGTGAAGGCGAGCTGGACCACCCGCTCGGGTACGGCATCCACCGACGAGCTCTACGTGCCCCGCACCGGTACCGTCCCCAGCCGGACGGTGACCCTCAACCCCAACGGCGGCACCTTCCAGGGCCTGCGGCAAGGCAGCACCGATCTGGTCAACGGCCGCGACTACACCGTCTCCGGCAACACCCTGACCCTGACCGCGTCAGTGATGACCCGGCTGGTCGGCAACCGAGCCACCGGACTCAACGCCACCATCCACGCCCGGTTCAGCCAGGGGGTGCCGTGGCGGATCAGCATCATCAGCTACGACCCGCCGGTGCTGTCCAACGCGACCGGTACGACGAGCGGCTTCACGCTGCCGGCACAGTTCCGCGGCGACAAGCTCGCGACGATGGAAGCCAGGTACGCCGACGGCAGCAACGCCGGCCCGCACAACTGGACCTCCTTCAAGGAGTTCTGGGTCACCTTCCAACCCGACTACAACGCCAACGGCATCATCCTGAAGCCGGAGTTCTTCAACGAGGTCAACGACGGCGCCCGCGTCACTCTCACCTTCCACTTCTGGAGCGGCACGCAGATCTCGTACTTCGTCACCAAGTCCGGTAGCTCGGTCACCGGTACCACGAGTTGATTACCAATCCGGTCATCGCCGGCCTGCACCCGGATCCGAGCATCTGCCGGGTCGGCGACGACTACTACCTGGCCTGTTCCAGCTTCGAGTACTTCCCGGGCGTACCGGTGTTTCACAGCCGCGACCTCGTGCACTGGGAACAGATCGGCAACGCGCTGGATAGGCCGAGTCAGCTGTCCCTACCATCGTCCGTGCCTTCCTCCGCCGGCGTGTACGCGCCGACGCTGCGCCACCACGACGGCCGGTTCTGGCTGATCACCACGAATGTAGCGGCCGGCGGGACCGTGGTCTTCACCACCACGGATCCCGCCGGCCCGTGGTCCGAGCCGACCAGGGTGCCCGGGGTCACCGGCATCGACCCCGATCTCGCCTGGGACGACAACGGCGATTGCTGGTGCACGTACGCCGGCATCGAGCAGGTGCGCATCGACCCCCACACCGGGCAGACGTTCGGTACGCCGCGCCGCCTGTGGTCCGGTACCCCGGGCGCGCAGGCGCCGGAGGCCCCACACCTGTACCGGATCGGCGGCCACTGGTACCTGCTGATCGCCGAAGGTGGCACCGAACGCGGACATGCCGTCTCGATCGCCCGCGGCCCGGCACCCGACGGACCGTTCGAACCGTGCCCAGCCAACCCGATCCTGAGCCACCGCGGCACCAGCCGGCCCATCCAGAACACCGGCCACGCCGACCTCGTCGAGGCGCCGGACGGCTCGTGGTGGATGGTGCTGCTGGGCGTACGGCCGCGCGGCGGCACCCCCGGCTGGCATGTGCTCGGCCGGGAGACGTACCTCGCGTCGGTGACGTGGGCCGACGGCTGGCCGGTGGTCGGCGACGTCGCACCGTCGCACCCCGTGCCGGCGCCGACCGTGCGGGACGACTTCGACTCCGACCGGCTGCACCCCCGCTGGATCTCGGTGCGTTCCCGTCCCACCAAGTACTGGTCGCTGACGGACCGCCCCGGCTGGCTCGCGATTCGGGCGCGTGGTGAGTCGGTCGACCGGCCCGACGTGATGTTCGTCGGCCGCCGCCAGCAGCACCTGTCCTGTCGGGTACGGACCCTGGTGGACGCTACCGAAGGGTGCGGCGGGCTCGCGGTACGCGTCGACGAGCGGCACCACTACGAGGTAGAGGTGGGCGACGGCGAGGTACGGGTCGCGGCCCGAACCGGCCCGCTGCGAGCGACGGTAGCCACCCGCCCCGCGGCCGACGGCCCGATCCGGCTACGCATCGACGTAGTCGCCTCCCGACCCGACGACTGGCACCCGTGCAAAGAGCCCGATGTCCTCCGAATGGGCGTCGAGGACCCGGATGGCGCATTCGACGTGCTGGCCGAACTCGACGGCCGGTACCTGTCGACCGAGGTAGCCGGGGGCTTCACGGGGCGGGTCATCGGCATGTACGCCGCCACCGGAACCGTACGGTTCGACTGGCTGGACTACGAGCCGGTCGGGCACGATACGAACGTCTGAGGAGGGCCGTTGGCCAAGCCTGTGACCATCTCCTACATCGCCGAGTCCGCCGGCGTATCGATCCCCACGGTGTCCAAGGTTCTCAACGGCCGTTCCGGCGTCGCCGCGGACACGCGCGCCCGCGTCGAGGCCCTGATCAACCAGTACGGGTACCGCAAGCCGAAGTCCCCGCACGACAGCAAGCTGATGGAGCTCGTCTTCGATGAGTTGACGCACATGTGGGGAGTCCAGATCATTCGCGGGGTCGAGGAGGTGGCCCGGGAACACCGCATGGGCGTAGTGCTGACCGAGTTCGGCCCGCAGCGCAACGCGATCCGTTACTGGATCGACGACGCCCTCGCCCGCCGCCCGTCCTGCGTCGTGACGGTGGCTCAGCTCTCCGACGAGCAGCGTGCGCAACTGCGCGCCAAAGGCATACCCTTCGTGGTCTTCGATCCCACCGTGGAACTACCCGACGACGTTCCCTTCGTCGGAGCCACGAACTGGGCCGGTGGCCGGTCGGCGGCCCGGCACCTGATCGAGTTGGGACACCGCCGCATCGCGATGATCGGCGGTCCGGACCAGGTCCTGTGCTGCCAAGCCAGGCTGGACGGCTACCGGTCCGCCATGGAGACCGCCGGTCTGGCCGTGGACGCCAACCTCGTGATCCGCGCCGACCTGACCCTGGAGCACGGCTACGCGGCGGCGCTCGACCTGCTGAACCGACGGGAGCGCCCCACGGCGATCTTCGCCAGCAACGACCTGCAGGCGCTCGGCGCCTACCGGGCCGCACGGTCGGTCGGGCTGCGGATCCCGACGGACCTCAGCGTCGTCGGCTTCGACGACCTACCGGTCACCACGCTGGTCGACCCACCGATGACCACGATCCACCAACCGCTCACCGAGATGGCCGCGGCCGCCACCCAGCTCGCGCTCGCCCTGGGGCGCGGCGAGCCTACGCCGCAACTCGGACTCGAACTGGCCACGAGCCTGACCGTACGGGAGAGCACCGCCCCGCCCGCCAGCTGATCTCATTGGCCTCATCACGCCGTCCGATCAGTCCATCACCGATAGCCTCCTGAATCACGAACGCCACGTCGTAACCAATCTCGAGTTGATGGCGTCTCTTGGTTTATCGCGGCCCATACGGGGAATCGGACCTCCTTGGCGTATCAACGAAACAACAACGGGGGGACGCGATGAAATCGGGAGCTCCGGTGGCGTTGGCCATCGGTGTGGGCTACTTCCTTGGAAGAACCCACAAATTCAAGTGGGCGTTGTTGCTCGGTACCGCGGCGGCGACGGGCAGCCTCAGCGGGCTCCCGTCGCAGGCGCTGCAGCGGGGCACGAAGGCGATGCAGTCGAGCCCGGAGTTGGCCAAGATCGCGGAGAGCGGGCAGCGCCTGCTCGAGGCTGGTCGCACAGCCGCGATGTCGGCGATGACCTCACGCGCGGAGTCGATGACCGACGCGCTGGAGGGCAAGGCCGCCGAGGCCGGCGAGCGCGGTACGCAGGCCGCCAAGCGCGTACGTGGAGAGGGGTACGACGACGAGGAAACGGACGAGTACGACGAGCAGGAGCCAGAAGAGGACGAGGACCTCGACGAGGACGTGGAGGACGAGGAGTCCGACGAGGAGTCCGACGAGGAGTCCGACGAGGAGCAACGAGCCGGAGGGCGTCGACGCCCGGTCGTACGAAAGGCCCGGAGGTGACCCATGTCAGCTGAGAAGACACCGGGACTCGGTACGGCGATCGGCAGCGGCCTGGCGGAGGGCGCGAAGGGTCTCCTCACGGTGGCGGGCAAGCGCGTCGTGTCGTCGATGACGGATCGAATCGGCGAAACCACCGAGCGGTTGACCGACTATGCGACCAATGGCGGCGGGCCAGGGCTGCTGGCCGCCATCACCGGGCGCGGCGGCAAACAGAAGAACGGCAAGGGTACGTCCCTCAAAGTCACGAACATTGTCGAACACATCGACGTCGGCGTGCCGTTGCGACTCGCGTACGACCAATGGACCCGCTTCACCGATTTCCCGACCTTCATGAAGAAGGTGGAGTCGGTGGAACAGGAGGAGGACACCAAGCTCCGATGGAAGGCGCAGGTCTTCTGGTCGCACCGGACGTGGGAGTCCACAATCATCGAGCAGGTGCCGGACACCCGGATCGTCTGGCAATCCGAGGGCGAGAAGGGGACGGTCGACGGGGCGGTCACGTTTCATGAGCTCGCGCCCGAACTGACTCGCGTCTGCCTCAACCTGCAGTACCACCCGCAGGGATTCTTCGAGCACGTCGGCAATCTCTGGCGGGCTCAGGGGCGGCGTGCCCGACTGGAGCTCAAGCACTTCGCCCGGCACGTGATGAACGAGGCGGCGCTCCACCCCGACGAGGTGGAGGGCTGGCGCGGAGAGATCCACGACGGTGAGGTCACGAAGGACAACGAAGAAGCGCGCGGCGAGCAGCAGGAAGCCGAGAGCACCCGCCGCGGCAGCGAGCCCCGCGGTTCGGGCCGGCGCAAGCCCGCGTCGGGACGCTCCGGGTCCAGCGAGAGCCGCCCGACCCGCCGGCGCCAAGGCAGCCGCGAACAACCACGCAGAGTTGGCGGCCGCGGGTAGGTCGCCGAACGGGGGTAGAACAATGACAACGGCCGTACAGCCGACCGGTGGGTCGGGCGGCGGCGGACTCGAGCGCCCGGGTGGTTCGGGACTCGCCGAGGTCGTCGACTCGATTCTCGACAAGGGGCTCGTGATCGACGCCTACGTCCGGGTCTCGCTCGTGGGCATCGAACTGCTCACAGTGGACGCGCGCGTCGTGGTCGCGAGCGTCGACACGTACCTGCGCTTCGCCGAGGCCGCGAACCGGCTCGACCTCGCCGAAACGGGCCAGAGCAAGGGTCTGCCCGAGTTCGTGGAGGGGGCGCAGGAGAAGGGAGCGGAGAAGAAGGTCAAAGGGGCGGCGCGGGGAGCCATCGATACCGCGCGGGAGACGGTCGAGGGTTTCGTCGAGCGGCACAACGGGGGATCGCGTCGGAAGTCGTCGACCCACGCCCGGGCGGAGGGCTGACATGTCGACCGAGCACGGCTGGTACGTCTACGGCATCGTCGAGTCGGACGTTGAGGTGCTGCCCGGGAACGAGGGGGTCGGCGATCCGCCCGCGCCGGTGGAACTCATCCGCAGCGGTGAGGTCGCGGCCCTCGTCAGTCGGGTCGACGTGGACAAGCCGCTGGGCAGCCGGGCCGACCTCTTCGCTCATCGGGACGTCCTCGACGCCGCCGCTGGCGCGGTACCCGTACTGCCCATGCGGTTCGGGGCGGTGCTCTCGTCGCGGACGGCGGTGGTGCACGAGCTGCTCGAGCCGCACGCGGACGAGTTCACCGACGCGCTGAATCAACTCGAGGGCGAGACGCAGTACGTGTTTCACGCCCGGTACGACGAGTCCGCGCTCGTGCACGAAGTCCTCAGTGAGAACCCGGACGCGATGGCCCTGGTGGAGCAAATTCGGGACGAGCCCATCGAGTCCACAAGGGATACACGACTTCAGCTGGGCGAGTTGCTCGGCACGGCGGTGGAGGCCAAGCGCAGCGCCGACACCGATGTTGTCATCGAAGCCGTGACACCCGTCGTCGCGGCGGTATCCGTGCGCCCACCGACCCACGAGGAGGACGCGGCGCATGTGGCGATGCTCGTCGACATCGACAACAGCGGCGAGCTCGAAGATCTGCTCGACAGTCTCGCCCGCTCATGGGAGGGCCGGGCCAATGCCCGATTGCTCGGTCCCATGGCGCCGTACGACTTCGTCACCACCACGCAGGGGTAGAGAGGCAGGACGCGATGGATCTCGTCTCGTCGACCCTCGGCCTTCCTTTCGCGCCGTTGCGTGGCCTGATCGCACTGGCTCGGTTGCTCGAGAAGGAAGCGGAGCAAGAGCTCTACAACCCCGCGAAAGTCCGGCAGGAGCTCGAGGCGATCGACCAGGAGCGGGCCGAGCGGCAGCTCTCGGGCGAGGACGCCGAGGAGATGGAGCAGGCGGCCGTGGACCGGATGTTGCGGCGCTGAGGGAGGATGCCATGCAGCAAGGGCAAGAATCGCGACGCCGACGGGAGGATCGGCCACGTCGCGAGCCGATAGATGCCCGCGAAGCCGCTCGGGCCGGCCTCGAGCAGGTGGCCGACCTGACCGGTCGCGAAACCCAAGGGGTCGTGTCCCTGGAGCCCGCCGAGGACGGCTGGGTCGTCGGAGTGGAGGTTGTCGAGGACCGCAGGATCCCGTCATCCACGGATGTGTTGGCACTCTACGAGGCGGAGATCGACGACAATGGCAGCCTCGTGGGATACACCCGCAGGCGCCGGTACCCCCGCGGCAAGAGCGACAGCGGAGATCCGGAACGATGACCATCGAACCGCGGGCCTCGTCCTCCGCGCCGGTGGGTGTCGGGAGCCACGAGCCGGCGAACCTGGGTGACATCCTCGAGCGCGTGCTCGACCGTGGTGTCGTCATCGTGGGCGACATCCGCATCAGCCTGCTGGACATCGAGCTGCTCACGGTCAAGCTGCGACTGTTGATCGCATCAGTGGATACGGCACGCGAGCTCGGCATCGACTGGTGGGAGCACGATCCATGGCTGACGTCGAGCGCACGCAAGAGCCTGCCGCCTGGACGGGGCCACGACCCCGCCCTCGAGGCGGATCCCGATGACTGAGCCCTCCGTTGCCGTATGGGTCTACGCGGTCGGCGTCGACCTCGACGGACCGTGGCTGGCCGGGGCGACCGGCGTCGACGGTGAGAGCCTGCGCGTGGTCAGCGTGTCAGGGCTGGCGGCGCTCGTCGGCTCCGTCGACAGTGGACGGTTCGGTGCGGAGGGTCTGCGGCGCCGCCTCGACGACCTCGACCAGCTCGAAGGAATCGCCCGACGGCACCACGCGGCAATCGCGCTCATCGCCGCCCACCGACCCGTGGCGCCGGCCCGACTGGCGACGCTCTATGCCGACGACGACCGCGTGCGTACCGCGGTGCGGCGCCATCGCGACGAGTTCCTCGCCGCGCTCCGGAACGTTGCCGGGCGACTGGAATGGGGAGTCAAGGCGTACTCGACCGGGTCCGAGCCCGACCAGCCGACGCCGTCCGCGCCCACCTCGGGGACCGCCTACCTCCGACAACGACAGGCCCTGTTGAGCGCGCGGAACTCGTCATGGCAACGCGTCGTCGAGAGTGCGCACGCGGTCCACGATCGGCTCAGCGAGATCGCCGTCGAGGCGCGCGAACACCGGCCGCAGGACCCGAACCTGAGCGGTGACCGACGTTCGATGATCCTCAACGGTGCGTACCTCGTCGACAACGAGCACGCCGAGGAGTTCGCGACGGCGGTGGCGACACTGGCCGACGAACACCCGGAACTGGCTGTCGAGCTCACCGGCCCGTGGCCGGCCTACTCATTCGCGGTAGTCGACGATGAGCAATGAGATTGCCGTACCGGCCCAGCAGGTCGCGCTGGTGGATCTGCTCGACCGCGTCCTGGCTACCGGAGTCGTCATCACCGGTGAGATCACCCTGTCCATCGCCGACATCGACCTCGTGTACGTGTCGCTGCGCGCGCTGCTCTCCTCGGTACGTCCCGGCGGTCCGGAGCCGCTGCCCGTCGTGCGACCGATAGGGACGGACGAGCCGTGACGCACCTCGACATCGACCGGGAAGGCGCGGAGCGGAGCCTCGCGAGCCTGGTGCTCACCGTGATCGAGCTGATCCGGCAGCTGATGGAGCGCCAGGCCATCCGCCGGATCGACGAGGGCGACCTGAGCGACGACCAGATCGAGCGGCTGGGTTCCACGCTCATGGCCCTGGACGCGCAGATGACCAGGCTGCGTGAGCACTTCGGGCTCGCGGAGGAGGATCTGAACCTCGACCTAGGACCGCTCGGCAGCCTCCTTCCGCGGCGGTGACGCCGAGCGCCGCGCCATCAGGAGGGTACGAGGCGGATGATCGGCAACTCGCGATCCGTCTTCTTCTGGTAATCGGCGAAACGTGGCACCGCGGTAGTGATTCGCCGCCATGCTTCGTCGCGCGCAGACCCGTGAAGCTCCTGCGCGGTAACGGACAACCGGCGGCCACGTGTTTCGATACGCACCTGGTCGGGGTGTGCGGCGAGGTTGTAGTACCACGAAGGATTGCGGGCCGCTCCAGCCGCCGACGCCACGATCAGGAAGCTGTCGTCGTCACCGGGGAAGTACCCCACCGGAGTTTCGCGGGCGATTCCGCTCTTACGGCCCACTGTTGTCAGAACCAGGGCATCGAACCCTGCCGCGCGACCGCTCTTGCGAACGCGCTTGACCATCATCCTGTTCACCCACAGCATGAATTTGCCACCGGGCTGGCGCGCACCGCGCGTGCCATTACGTGTATCGAAGCTCATGACACCCTTCCGTATGCGGACATGTCGATACCCCACGATGTGACGTGTGCCGGGACGATCCGGATCAGCATCGAGTCGAATCCCCGCCCCAGACGCTGACCGCCCTCGGTGTGAATTTCGGCCTGACCCCGGACGGTCACGCCGCGTGGGCTCCACGGGTTCACCGACGCCAGGTCGTCGACGACGAACGCCACCCACGGGTTGGTCTCGATGTTGCGCAGGTACAGAGGCCGGCGGGCGGCGAGGTTGTGCCCGCCGATCTCGATCGCTGCCCGGTCGTCGGCCAACCGGAATCCGGTCGGTACCACGTGCGCCTGCCCGGACGAGGTGACAGTCGCGAGCCGCCCCAGCCGCTGGCTGTTCAGGTACTCGACTTCCTTCTCGGTGAATGTCACGCCCATCTCCTTCCGGCCGTCCGGCGTCTCCGCAGATCGTATGCCTAACAGATTATCTTCGCTACAACTCGTCTGTGCGGCGGATAGAGTGTGAGGATGCAGACAAGGGAGCCGGGTACCGCGGACGAGGTGGGTCCCGCGTTGCTCGTCCTGACCCGCGCCTACTTCGGCGCGGTCGGCTCCATCCTCGACGGCCTGCCCCACGGCCCGCGTGGTTACCACACCCTCGGCGCCGTCATCCGCGGCGACCACCCGAGTCAGCTCGCCCTCGCGACCTGGCTGGGCATCGACCGCACCGTGATGACGTACCTCCTCGACGACCTCGTCGCCGCGGGCCTCGTGGAACGTCAGCAGAACCCCGCCGACCGGCGCCAACGAAAGATCGTCGCCACACCCGCGGGCAAACGGACGAGAGCCGCACTCGCCGCCAAGGTCCGCCAAGCCGAGGACGAACTCCTCGCCGCACTCGACGAACACGAGCGGAAGACACTGCGGGAACTGCTGAGGCGAGCCGTCGTGGGACTGCCCGACGGCAGCAACCCATGCGGCCCCGAGTGCTGACGAGGTAGCCGGCGTTCGTGAACCGTCCGAGGGTCCCGTAGCGACAGACCAGGCATCAACTCGCACCCGGGAGGGACCGGCATGACGTCCACGCCGTCGGATCCCCGCGACGACGCGGCGCTCGTCGCGGCGGTGGCCGATGGCGACCGGGCCGCGTTCGAGGTGCTGTATCAGCGCCACCTTCCCTGGCTGCTGGTCCGGCTGGGGCGCCGATGCTCCCTGCCCGACCTGGTCGACGAGGTCGTTCAGGACACATTCGTGGCGGTGTGGCGATCGGCGCGACGTTGGGACGGTCGTGGCGAGGTGGCCGCGTGGATCTGGGGCATCGGAATCCGTCGTCTCGTCGACGCGCTGCGCCAGCGCCCGAGACCGACCACCGAGCTGGTCGAGTTCGACGGCCACGAGACCTCGGCCGAGGACCACGTGCTGCTCGGCGTGCAGTACGGGGACGTCGGGGCGGCTCTGGCGAGCCTCTCGCCCGAGCTGCGGGCGGTGGTACAGGCGACCGTCCTCGATGGACTGACCACCCGCGAGGCGGCCCGGCTGCTCGGCATTCCGCCAGGCACGGTGAAGACGCGGATGATGCGCGCCCGGGCTCAGTTGCGGGAGCGGTTGGCATGACCACGGAGGTTGACATGAGCGCGTGGCATCTGGAGCCGGAGCTGATCCGGCGCTATGTCGCAGGAGCGGTCGGTCCGGAGCTGGCTGCCTCCGCCGAGGCGCACCTGATGGCCTGCGCCGCGTGCCGCGCGGCACTCGCGTCCCATGTGGACAGTGGCCGGGCGGCGACGATCTGGGCCGACGTGGTCGACCGCGTGGACGCGCCGCGACCGAGCCTGGTCGAGCGCGCGCTCGTCCGACTCGGCGTCAGCGAGGCGACGGCGCGACTCGTGGCGGCCACGCCGACACTGCGCGGGCCGTGGCTGGCGGCGATCACCGGCGTGCTCGCCTTCGCGGCGGTGGCGGCGCAGTCGGACGAGCGCTGGCTCCGGATGTTCCTGGTCGCAGCCCCTCTCGCCCCGCTCGCGGGGGTCGCGGTGGCCTTTACCAGTGGGCTGGATCCGACCCGGGAGATCGGCCTCGCCACGCCGTATCCGGGGCTGCGTCTGCTGCTGATTCGCACCACGGCGGTGCTGGCCGTGACGGTCCCGGTCGCGCTGGCGGCCGGGCTCGCGTTGCCGGGTCCGGCGTGGCTCGCGGCTGTCTGGTTGCTGCCCGCGGCTGGCCTTACGTCGGCCGCGCTGGCGCTGACCGGTCGGCTGCGGCCAGTGCTGGCTGTCGGTGTAATCGCCGTCGGCTGGGTAGCGGTCACTACGCCCACCATCCTCGAGGGACAGACGGGGGTCTTCGGCGGCGGTGCTCAGCTCGGCTGGCTGGGCCTTGCGGTGGGCGGGGTGCTGTGGCTCACCGCCGGTCGGCACACGGTGATGATGAGACTGGGGAGGAACTCATGACGGCGGTACGCGTCGTCGGCGTGACCAAGGCTTTCGGCCGCACGCGGGCGTTGGAGTCGGTGGACTTCGAGGCCGATCGAGGAGTGACCGGGCTGCTGGGGCCCAATGGCGCGGGAAAGACGACGCTGCTGCGCATGATCGCCACGGTGCTCGCGCCCGACGAGGGACGGCTGTGGCTGCTCGGCCACGACCCGGCCCGTGCCAGGGAGCGGACCGAGATCCGGCACCGGCTCGGCTACCTGCCGCAGGAGGCGGGCTTCCACCGCGGGTTCACGGTCTTCGAGTTCGTCGACTACGTGGCGATCCTCAAGTCGATGACCGACCGGCGCTCCCGCCACGACGAGGTTCGCCGGGTGCTCGCGCTGACCGGGCTGAAGTCGGTGAGTGGCAAGCGGATCCGGGCGCTCTCGGGCGGCATGCGCCGCCGGGTCGGGCTGGCTCAGGCGCTGCTCGGCGACCCCGAACTGCTGGTACTCGACGAACCGACCGCGGGCCTGGATCCGGAGCAGCGGCTGCGGTTTCGCGAGATGGTCTCCCAGGCCGGAGAGGGGCGCACGGTGGTGCTGTCGAGCCATCAGACCGAGGACGTGGCCGCTCTCTGCACCCGGATCGCCGTGATCCACCAGGGTCGCACGAGGTTCGTCGGCACTCCCGCCGAACTCATTCAGCAGGCCGACGGTCGCGTGTGGACGGACACGCTGCGAGCCGCGACGGCGCTCGCGGCCTGGCGCACCGGCGACGGTACCTATCGCAACGTCGGCCAGCCGCCCGACGGCGCCGAACTGGTCACCCCGACGTTGGAGGATGCCTACCTGCTGCTGGTGGGCGGAGCCGAGCTGGAGGTCCTGGCGTGACCGCCGTCGAGTACACCATCGAGGGACCGGCCGGACCCCGCCCGGATCGCCTGCTGTTGCTGAGCGGCCGCGAGGCCCATCGGCTGGCCCGGCATCCCGCGCTGTGGCTGCCACTGGCCATCGCCGTCGCCGGCGTGGGCTACGAGGCGGCCACTGGTAACTACTTCTCGGCTGGGAGCTGGTACGCCTTCGTCTTCGTCACGATCGCGATGCTCGGCCCCATAGTCGGGATCTTCGCGGCGAACATGGTGACGAGCAGTGCTCGGCGGGTCCGGGCCGACGAGATGCTACGTGCCACTCCGATGGCCGACACCGAACGGACGCTCGCCGTGTGTCTGGGAGCGGCGCTCACCCTCGGCGGTATCGGTACCGCCGGCGTGGTCGCCTTGTCGTTCATCGCGGCGACGGGGTCGATGACCGCCGAGGAGGTGTTGACCGCCGGCGAGCTGGCACAGATACCGCCGATCCTCGCCGGCGGCGGACTGCTCGGCGTCCTCACCGCCCGCTGGCTGCGCTTCCCCGGCGCGGCCTTGGTGACCTTCGTGGTCTTCGCGATCGGGGGAGTCATCGCGTTCTCCCGCCTGGACAGCGAGACGGCTACCTGGTGGTCGTGGTGGTCGTCGGTACCGGTGAGGGGCACCGACGAACCGTTCACGTACGAGAGCCCCGCCTCCGCGGCAGGGCCCTGGTGGCATGCGGCGTACCTGGTCGGGCTCTGCGCCATCGTCACCGTGGCCGCGGTCTACCGCGATCGCGGTCACTGGTCGAGGCTGGCGGCGGTGGGTCTGCCCATAGCGGCGGTGACCGCACTGTTCGGTTGGCTGCAACTGCCGTGACGGCGTCGGTCGCGCGCGAACTGATCCGGACGGGTCACCTCGTGCGCGGCCTGCGCCGGGCGCCACTCGTGGTCGGTGCGCTCACAGTTGGCGGGTTGCTCGCGCTGTACCGAGCGGACGATCCGGCAGGCGGGATCGGGCCGCTGCGGATGATCGGGCTGATCCTGGTTCTCGGTAGTGGCTTCGCACTCGATGACGCGGCGGCCCCGACACTGCAGGCGAGCCCGTATCCGCTGGTGCGCCGGATGTGCCTGCGGATCGGGTGCACGGCAACGGTTGTCGTTCCACTGTGGACCTTCGCGCTCACGCGAGTCCATCACGTGTCGCTGGCCGTCGGCTTGACGATCGAGTTGCTGGCCGGGCTCGCGGTCGTCTGGGCGGCCGCGGCCTGGGGGCGCCGCTGGGGCTTCGACGAGCCGGGCATCGCCACCGCACCGGTACTGCTGGCCTTGCTGTACCTCGCGGTAGCGGTTCCGCGGACACGGCTGCTGGTCGGGCCGGGACCGCAGTGGCTGGCTGCGCACCTGCGGTGGACCGCGGTACTGGCGGCCGCCGTGGCCCTGCTCGCGTTCGCGATGCGGGATCCGATGACCCGACGGCCGCGATCAGACCGGCGTGGGAGTGCCCGGCGGTGGCACGTTGAAGTCACCGAGGCGGCGCGGTCGCACGAGCCCCTGCTCCCAACGCGACCGCCGGCTGTCGAGGAACCTGAATCGCCTCGGTGACCGGGAAAGCAGCACGTTCGGCTCGTGGACGTACGCCATGACGGACTCGGCGAAGTCCTCGTCCGGGCCGCCGCGGACCGCGTACCCGCTGACGGGTTGCTCGACCCACCTGGGTGCGTTCCAGTCGTTCTCGGTGATCTGGAACGCCGCCGGTGGAGGCGTGCCAGCGGCGATCGCGGTCTCCACGGCGGGCACACCGATGTCGAACAACGCGCCGTTGACCCAGCCCACGGCACGCTGGAAGTCAGCGAGCATGGTCGGATCGGTCGCGGCCGCCACGTTGGCACCACCATGGGCGCTCTCGGCCAAGCCGTGGCCCAGCTCGTGGGCTACGAGCCGGCGGACGTTCTGCTCGTGGGTGGGTACCGGCCGGGGGGCTCCGGGTGTGGCACCCACGCCGCCGACACTGAGAATCACCCTGGGGTACCTGCCGCTGGGGTCGCTGCGGGCGACCGGGATCGACGCCATGCCGGTGACGAGCTTGCGGTAGATCGTCAACTGCCCGGCGCCGAACGACGCCCCCGTGTCCGGCTCCGCTACGACCGCGCCCGTCGGGTCGAGCTGGTAGTGCATATCGAAGAAGACGATCTCGCGTACCGCGGGAACGCCGCCGAACGCCCACGCCACGTCGTCGAAGCCGGTCGCGATCAAATCCAGGTCGGCGTCGCCGGGCGTCCACGCCTGCCAGTTCGGGATGTGGATGCCGCCGGGCGGGGCGCCACCCTGCGGAGTGAGACGGTTCTCCTGCTCGTCCTGGGTGCCCTCGCGAACGGTCCGCACGCCGTACGTCCGCCGCATGACCTCGGCGAACCGCGCCAAGCCGGTCAGCGGTACCGCCGGAGCCGGAGCCGGCTGGCCGGGAAGCGTCGTCGCTCCCCCGGCGCGATCCCGGGACGGGATGTAGCACGCCAGCGTGGTCGGCTGAGAGGAGATCTGGGCAGCCAGGTGGCCACCCACCGGCTGGTGGCGTACCAGGCTGGCAACGTGCGCCGCTTCCCGCTCGGCCGGTACCGCCGCCGGCCGGTCGGCCACCAGCGGGCCACCGCCGCGCTGCTGTACAACATGCGTCAGCTCGTGGGCGAGCAGATCGCGGCCCTCGGCCATGCTCCAGGCGTAGCGGCCAGGGCCGAGGGCGATGTGCGAACCGACCGTGTACGCCGCGGCACCGGCGGCCTCGACCGACTCGGCCGCGCGTGCGTCGTCGTGGATCCGGACTCTGCCGAAGTCGAACCCGAATCGCGCTTCCATGTGTTCGCGCTCGGCGGAGTCGAGAGGGCGGCCGGGACTATTCACCACGTCCTCCGCCAGCGACCAGACCGTACGGTCCGACTGGCGGGCGGCGGTGACGTACGTTGAGGACCGCGCCATGTGTTCACTCTACGGTCAGCAAGGCCGCTACCGGATCGTCGGAAACCCGTCCGGCCGCTTCGCGCGCCGCACGCAGACCTCGCGCCGCGAGCTGGTCGGCGCGTTCGTTCTCGGGATGTCCGGCGTGGCCCTTGACCCAATGCCATTCGACCTCGTGTCGGCTGGCGGCGGCGTCCAGGCGCTGCCACAGGTCGGCGTTCTTGACCGGCTGCTTGGCGGTCGTTTGCCAACCGTTGCTCTTCCAACGCGGCAGCCATTTGGTGATGCCGTTGCGCACGTAGGTGCTGTCGGTGTGGACGTGTACCACCGCCGGCCGGGTCAGGCTCTCCAACGCCATGATCGGAGCCATCAGCTCCATCCGGTTGTTCGTCGTGGAGGCCGCCTCGCCGCCGCAGATCTCCTTCTCGTGCACGCCGTACCGCAGCACGGCACCCCACCCACCCGGTCCCGGATTGCCGCTGCACGCGCCGTCGGTATAGACCTCCACAGTCCCCATTGCCATGACGGCAACGTACCTTCCGACGCGCCCTTGGCCGGGCGGCTCGCTCGGGCAGCTTATGATCAACACGTGTTGGTTTCCAGCTCGGTGACGGTGACATCCGGAGTGACGCTGCCGTATGTCGAGCAAGGGACACGTGACGGCGTACCTGTCGTATTCGTGCACGCGATAGCCGACTCGTGGCGTGCATTCGAACCGCTGCTGTCGTATCTGCCCGCGGACATCCACGCCTTCGCGCTCACGCAGCGGGGTTCCGCGGGAGCAAGCGAGCCGCCCAACGGTTATCGTCCCGAGGATTTCGCAGCCGACCTGAGGTCGTTCTTCGATGCGATGGACCTCGAGGCGGCTGTGGTGGTGGGGGGTTCGAGCGGTGGCGTGGTGGCTCGCCGCTTCGCGATCGACCACCCGGACCGGACGCTGGGTCTCGTGCTGTTGGGTTCACCGGATGCGTTGGCGGACAAGCCCTCCCTTCGGGAGCTGTGGGACTCGACCATCTCCACGTTGACCGATCCCGTCGATCCGGACTGGGTACGCGGCTTCACGGAAAGCATTGTGGTGCATGCTGTGCCCGACGAGCTGATGGAAACAATGGTGCGGGAGAACCTGAAGGTCTCCGCGCACGTCTGGCGCTCGACGTTCGAGGGTCTGATCGAAGACGATTCGTTCGCCGAACTCGGCCGCATCGTCGCCCCGACGCTCGTCGTCTGGGGCGATCAGGACTCGATTCTGACGAAAGTCAGCCAGGAGAAACTGACATCCGCGATCCCCGGTGCCCGGC
The DNA here is from genome assembly GCA_035650075.1 of Micromonosporaceae bacterium. Lineage (GTDB taxonomy): Bacteria > Actinomycetota > Actinomycetes > Mycobacteriales > Micromonosporaceae > DASSUC01. Next base: position 17,033 of record DASRII010000192.1, read on the forward strand.
TGCTGGTGTACGCCGGCGCGGGGCACGCCTTCTACTGGGAGGACCCGGCGCGGGCGGCAGCCGACGTGGCGGCCTTCGCTACCTCCGACAGGTTCAGGATCTGAACTCCCGCTCTCACCCGTGACGTGGCAGGCTGGTGGGTGTGAGGACGTACGGGCAGTACTGCCCCATCGCAAGGGCGTCGGAAGTGCTGGCCGAGCGCTGGTCCCTCATCATTCTGCGCAACGTCGTGATTCTGGGCTGCCGGACGTTCAACGAGATCGCCGACGGCGCCCCCGGGCTCTCCCGCGGGCTGCTCTCGAAGCGGCTACGGGACCTGGAACGAGCCGGCGTCATCGAGATTCGCGCCAAGCCGGGCGGCCCGGGTTCGACGTACGAGCCGACCCAAGCGGGCCGCGAGCTCTCCGTCGTCATGGTCGCCCTGCAGCACTGGGGTTCGAAGTGGGCGGAACTGACGCCGGAGCACGCTCACCCGGGTGTCGTGCTGTGGATGTGGGCGACCTTCTTCCTGGATCGCGCCCAGTTCCCGCGACGCCGGGTGCTGATCCGATTCGACTACCCAACGCTGTCCGGGCCGGGCAGTCGTAACTGGCTGCTCATCGAGCGGGGCGACGCCGAGATCTGCGAGAGACACCCGGGCGGCGACGAGCATCTCGTTGTGGTGATACGTGATCCGGTGGTGTTCGCGCGCTGGCACCTCGGCGAGATCCGGTGGCGCGACGCGCTGCGCTCCGGGGCGATCGAGCTGAACGGCTCACCCGCACTGGGCCGAGCCCTGCCCACCTGGCACCGTGATCACGACCGTGGCCCGCTGCCGCTGCACGCGGCGGCATCCGCCTGACGAGTCCGGGTTCAAACACTGCACTTCTCCCCGGGCGTATCCGCGCGCACGCTCTGACTCATGACAACAACGAATCGCGCAGCGGCGATCGAGACACTCGCCGCAGACTTCGCGGGACAGTTGATTCAGCCCGGAGAGGCTGATTACGACACTGCCCGCCAGATATGGAACGGCCAGGTACAACGCCGACCGGCTCTGATCGCCCGGTGCCGCGGGGTAGCCGATGTGATGGCGGCGGTCCGGTTCTGCCGCCAGCACGAGATACCCGCATCGGTCCGCGGTGGAGGGCATGCCGTCGCCGGGCACGCCGTCTGTGATGGCGGTGTCGTCATCGACCTGTCGGCGATGACCGGGTCGCGGGTCGACCCGCTCGCCCGCACCATCGAGCTCGAAGGCGGCTGCTGGAACGCGCATCTGGACCGGGAAAGCCAAGCGTTCGGGCTCGCCGCTACCGGGGGAATCGTCAGTCACACCGGCATCGGCGGGCTGACGCTGGGTGGCGGGCTCGGCCACTTGATGCGAAAGTTCGGCCTCGCGATCGACGCGCTCCGCTCCTGCGACGTCGTCACCGCGGGCGGCGAGTTCGTGGTAGCCAGCGAGCAGGAGAACCCCGAGCTGTTCTGGGGGCTACGCGGCGGTGGCGGCAACTTCGGCATCGTCACGAACTTCACCTTCGAGTTGCGACCGCTCGGCCCGATGGTGCTCGCCGGAATGATGGCGTGGCCGATGGATGACGCGCCACGCGTACTCGGGTTCCTTCGCGACTTCATCGCCGACGCACCCGACGAGGTCGGCCTGCTGGCCACTCTGCGACTGGCGCCACCGCTGCCGGTCGTACCCGAAAGCCTGTGGGGTAAGCCGATCGTGGCGCTGACCGCGACGTACGCCGGACCGATCGACGAAGGCCGCGACGCGCTCGCGCCGATCCGGCAACTGCCGATCCCGGCATACGACACCGTGCAGCCGAAGCCTTACGCGACACACCAGAAGATGTTCGACGCCCTGTACCCGCACGGCCGGCACTACTACTGGAAGTCGCACAAGCTCGGCCCGTTGACCGACGAAATCATCGACGTGATGGTCGGGCAGGCGGCGCAGGTGACATCACCGCTGTCGGCGGTGACGGTCTTCTCGTTCGGCGGCGCTGTGGCGCGGGTACCTGAGGAGGCGACGGCGTTCCCGTACCGCGACGCCTCGCACGACATCAACATCGTGGCGTCCTGGCTTCCCGAGGAGGCGGGCGATGCCGATCGCCACGTCGAGTGGGTACGCGGGTTCTTCCGCGCTCTGGAGCCGTACAGCCGCGGTGTCTACGTCAACTTCACCAGCGACGACGCCAACGATCGGGTCCGCGACGCCTATGGTGACCGCCAGTGGGCCCGACTGACCGCGCTCAAGGCAAAGTACGACCCGACGAATTTCTTCCGCATGAACGCCAACATTCAGCCAGGATGAGCACCGTGATCGTACGAACGTGGTCCGCCCGAGCCACCCCGTCCGGCGCCGCCGAGTACCACGCCTACTTCGCCGATGTCCTGGTTCCCGAGCTGCGTACCCTCGCCGGGTTCGCCGGCGCGTACCTGCTGTCCCGGGACGACAACGGCACTGTGGAGCTGACGACACATACGTTCTGGGACTCGTACGACGCGATCCGTTCCTTCGCCGGTGAAGACCTGACCCGTTCGGTGGTCGAACCGGAGGCACGCGCTGTCCTCCTCGACTTCGACCCGGTGGTCATCCACCGCGAGGTTCTGGTCGACACCCGTACGAGCTGAGAAATCTTGGCGAGATTTGTCGATCTGGGTTGCGCCCGCTCGACGCGTGGTTATGACTGAGAACATGACCGAGCCTGTCTCGACCAGCAACCTCGACCGATACGGCTCCGACGCGCTGCCCTGGAGCCGGCCACGCGACATCCTCGCCACCGAGACACCCAAGACGGATCTGACGTTCTTCGTGGCGACCGCTCGCCCCGACGGCCGCCCGCACACCGCCGGCGTCGGCGCCGTCTGGCACGACGACGTGTTGTATTTCACCAGCGGGCCGGGCACGCGCAAATCCCGCAACCTGGTCGCCAATCCGGCATGTTCTATTTCGGTACGCCTGCCTGGCATCGATCTGGTCCTGGAAGGCGAGGCGGAGCGGGTCACCGATCCGTCCACTTTGGAGCAACTCGCCGGCATCTACCGGGAGGGTGGCTGGCCAGCCCAGGTCGACGGCGATGCCTTCACCGCCCCCTTCAGCGCGCCCAGTGCCGGCCCACCGCCCTGGTACCTCTACCGCCTCGCAATGCACACCGCGGTCGGCGTCGCCACCGCCGAACCCTACGGCGCCACCCGCTGGGACTTCGCACGGTAACGGTCCAGGAAGGTCTCGGCGGCCCGGATCACGGCGCGGGACCGCAGCGAGTGGAAGATGTCGAACGTGTGCCCCGCACCGGGCAGCTCGGCGTAGTTCACGGGACTCGCTGACCGGCCACGGAGGTACTCGACGAACCGCCGGGCATCCTCGACCGCTACGAGTGTGTCGTTCGTGCCGTGCAGGACGAGGAACGGCGGCGTACCGGGCCGGGCGTCGATGGTGCCGAGGTCGCCGTAGTACGCGTAGAGCATGACGACGGCCCGTACGGCGGGGTCATCCGTCGTGAGCGCCGTCCGGGCCGCGAGGTACGCCCCGGCCGAACCACCCGCCAGCACGACAGTGCCCGGGTCGCCGCCGTAGTGGCCCGCGTGCCCGCGTACCCAGTCGAGCAGTTGCCTGATGTCCTCGACCTGGTCGTGGCGGCTCGCGGCCGGACCGAGCCGGTAGTTGGCGCTGATGCACAGCCAGCCCTGCCGGGCAAGGTGGTAGATCAGCGGGAGCGACTCCTGGTTCTTGCGGCCCCCGACGAACGCGCCGCCGTGCAGGTGAATGAAGACGGGCCGGTCGGTACCGCCGCCGCGGCGCAGGTAGAGGTCGAGGCTGGCTTTCCCGTACCGGATGTTCGCGATCCGCCGCACGTCGAAGCTGCGGCGGATGAACGGCCACAGCAGCATGGGGATGACCGGCACGCGGATGGTCCGGCCGGCGGGCGGGCCAACGTGCGCGGGCAGAGCCCGGGCGACGAGCACGCCGAGCCCGGCGAGCGTGAGCATGCTGATCGCGAACGCGAGCCAGCCGACCGGGGTGTTCAGGTCTCCCTGCGCCGCGGCCAGCACGGTCGAGCCGATCAGCAGGTACGCCGCGAAGAACGGCAGCTCGTTGACGAACCCGAGGCGGAAGCAGGCGACCGCGAGCGGCCGTGGTGACCGGCGAGGCGCGACGGCGGCCAGGACGCAGGTGCCCATGAGGACCGCCGAGATCAGGTAGCCGAATGGCATGGGTACAGCGTGGGACTGCCGGCGGCATTCCGGAACCTACTTAAGAAGGTGGCCGGTCGCGCGTACCCATCAATAACCTGGTTCGCGTGGACGCCGCGACGTGCGAGATCGGCCAGCCACCGGCACGACGACCGTGGGTGGCGGCCGCGGCCGGCACGACGGGGGCGATCGGCGTACTCGTCGGTTCGACTCTGTGGGGCGCGACCCGAGCGGAGTCGTCCGCGCTCGTCCGGATCGATGTGGCCGTGGCCGTGGTCTCCCTCGCGGTCGTCCCGTGGATCGTGCGCCGGGCGGCGCCCGGCGGCGTCGCGGCCGGTCTGCTGGTCGCGCTGTCGCCGGTCGCGACGCCGGTGGCGAGCTTCGCCGTCCTGTTCACCGCCCGGCACCGGCCGTTCCGCCAAGGCGCCGCGGTCGCCGCGGTCGGCGTCGCGGGCGAGGCGGTCCAAGGCCTGTGGCGGCCGTTTCCAGGCTTGTCCTACGCCTGGTGGCTGGTGTTGATGACGGCCGCGTACGCGGCCCTGCTGGGCTGGGGCACCTGGGCTCGGGCCCGCCACGCCCTGATGGAGGCGCTGCGGGAGCGCGCCCGCCGGGCCGAGCAGGACCAGGCCCGCCGGGTGGTCGAGGCGCGCGTCGCCGAGCGCAATCGCATCGCCCGCGAGATGCACGACGGGCTCGCCCACCGGCTGTCGCTGCTGGCCGCGTACGCCGGTGCGCTGGAGTACCGCGCCGACGCACCCGTCGAGCGGCTGAGTACCGCCGCGGGTGTCATCCGTACCAATGCCCATCAGGCGCTCGAGGAGCTGCGCGAGGTAATACACGTCCTGCGGCGCGACGAAGGCGATCCGGAGGCCGACGATCTGCCCGGCCACACCCTCGCGGACCTGCCCGGCCTGGTCGACGAGGCCCGGGCCGCGGGTCAGAGCATCGAGGTCGAGGACCTCGTGGGGCTGCCGGTCGACAGCCCGCCGCTCGTCGGGCGCACCGCGTACCGCGTCGTGCAGGAGGCGCTCACCAACGCCCGCAAGCACGCCGGCGGCCAGCCGGTGTTCCTCACCCTCGTCGGTGAGCCAGGTTCACGGCTGACCATCTCGGTACGCAACCCGACGATCCCCGGCACCGGTACGCTGCCCGGCGCCGGGACCGGGCTGATCGGTCTCGCCGAGCGGGTTGCCCTGGCCGGCGGTGGCCTCGAGTACCACGTCGACGTGCCCGGCCAGTTCCGGCTGGACGCATGGCTTCCGTGGCCGGCATGAC
>DASRII010000193.1:0-2221 GCA_035650075.1 Micromonosporaceae bacterium
CGGGAACGCGAGGAGAACCCGGTCCCCGCCCCGCCGTCGCAAACCTGCGGCTAGCCCACCGAGTGGAGGTTGCCGTTGACTACCGGACGTAGGGCGCCGCGGCGGCGACCGATCCTTGGCGCGGCCGCAATGGCCGACCTCTGGGCGAGGCGACACGACCCATTGGATCCGGATGGCGACCCGCGGGTCATGCGCCACCGCGTCCTCGTAGCCCTCGGGGTCGTCGAACGCAAGTTCAACATCAACCAGCCCCGCGACCCGCACTCGGGTGAATGGATCGACACCACGCCGGGAGATGGCCTGTTCAACCCGCTTGGCCTGGCCGTGGACATGGTCGACGCCAACGACCTTCAGCCGTGGAACGACCTCGAAGACGAGGACAAGGTCGCTGCGCTCGTCGAGTCCATGCGCACGGACGGCTGGCGCGGCCCACCTGTCGTGGTGATCCCCGGCAAGGACTACGGCTGGGGCCCGACCAGCCCGATCGCAATCACCGGATCCCACCGGATCTACGCCGCACGGGAAGCAGGGATCGAGGTGCCGACGGTCGATCTCGACGAGCTTTTAGGGAAGCACGGGACGAGCCTTGACGAGATTGACGCGCAGACCGGCGCCGACCCGGACGACGAGCGGCATATCGAGTCGGTGATCCGGCTGGACTACTTCCTTCCGGACGACGTCATCGAGCAGTACGGGCTGGACGCTCACTGAACTCCCAACGTATGTAACACCGCTAGCGCGGCATCGTCTGCCCCGCCGGCACCAACGCCGAACACGACAGTGGTCCGGTCTCGGTCCCGCACCACCCTTCCACGGTCCTCCAGCATCGTCTGAAGTGCCATCGATGCTCGGTCCCCGCACGGCACACAGACCGGCAAATGGCCACCCTCACGCTCGGTCAACGGCAGGACGGTGAGTTGCGCCTCGTGCCTGGCGCCGGGTACCAGGTGTGCCGGGATGGCGTTTGGCAGGCTTGTTGCCAGGGGTTGCGCCTGCCTGCAGCCGATACAGATGCCGAGCGGGCCACCTTTGGCCTTGGTGAGCAGCTCCCGCCAGTGGCCGACCGCCTCCGGTAGACGGTGCAGCCAGATCCCCTCGACCCGCACGGCGACCCGGTCTCCGGCTGGTACCTCATGGGGTGAGGCCGCCCGGTCGTAGGTGTGCGCCAGCGCCAGCGCCGCTACGACCGCCGGATGCCGGTCGGCCGACGCCCATTTCTCCATCTGCCGCCAGAACGCCTCGCCGCGGGCTGCCGCCTGCTCGGCGCGGGTCCCGGGGCCGCGCACGCCCAGAACGTACGCGGCGGAGTCGACGGCCAGCAACGGCATCGGTCGCGGGCCAGACCGGCGCATCGCGGGTACCGCATCGGTCTGCCCATATGCCGCCACGGCCATGCCGCGGCTGGTCATGTCCAGCACCCAGTGAACTGTCCGTATGCGGTATCCGACGGGAGGCAGGCCGGCCCGACTGTCTGCCCATTCCAGCAACGACGAGATCAGGCCGGTCATCGCTTACCGGCCCACTTCCGAACGACCATCCGGTCGACCTGGCCGACCCGGGCGACGACCGCTTCAGGGCAGTCGTGTGCCAGAGCGTCCTGGACGGCTTCCTTGAGCGCAGCGCCAGCGTCGTCGTAAACCGTCCGAGCGGCCACCCGGCCGGCGCCGCGACGCTCCACGACCGTCAGCGGCCCATCTTCATGTATCGCGGCCGGCTCGCCGTCCGGCTCATCGCCGGTCCAGACGAGAACGCGCCAACGCCAGCCGTCCGCGACCGTTTGGTTTGTGGCGACCCAGGCCGCCAATTCGGCAGCGGTCTCTTCCGTCTCGATTGTTTCTGATGGTGCGACAGCCTGCCAAACGGCGCCATCAACATCGCCCGCCTCGATCTGCACGGTGTACGTAGCCATGACCCCCTCCTTGATTGGGCGCTGTAGTCAACACTACAGTATGGTGTGTAGTGTTGTCTACACCCGGCCGACCATTTGGCGGCTAGCCCACCGAGTGGGTCGGCGGCGGTGACCCGCTCGGGAACCGCTGGAACCACACCCGCCTAGCCTCGTCCAGGTCAGCCCCGGCGGCGGCCAGGATCTCCGCGGCCAGCCGGTCCCGGGCGTACTCGTACCCGTCGCGCACGTACCCGGCGGCCGCGTTCGCGAGAACATCCGAGCGTCTTTCCGGCGCGACCTTCCCCAGAAACTCGTGGATCTCCTCCAGCGCCT
>DASRII010000194.1:0-5041 GCA_035650075.1 Micromonosporaceae bacterium
ACTACCGGCAGCCGATTGCCGCTGGCACGGCCTACGACATCCTGCTCCGACTTCCGGTGACGTGGGAGGCCGAGGGCGGCAACACCGGGGCGGTCAACGGGTACATCACCTACCAGGGGCACAAAGTGCCGCCGGAGAGCATCACTCGCAAGCGCGCGTTCACCCTCGCCAGCGGTCCGGAGTGCGGCGTCGAAGGGTTCTCGGCCAACGCCGACGTCCTAGCCTATTCGGAGTCCCTCGATGCCACCTACTACCGTATCGCTTATCTGGCCGGCGGCCGGTGCGGCGCGACCAGCCAGCGCTACACGATCCACATCGACTGCACCGACTTCTGCGGTCCGGGTAGGCGCACCCTAACCAAGGACGTCGAGATCAGTCAGGGCACCCGGCCCCGGATCGACTTCGCGTTCTAGCCCGAGGAGGTTCGATGCTTCGCCGCTTACTCTGTGTTGGTGTCATGTGCGGACTGCTGCTAGTACAGCCGTCATTGGCGGTGCACGCGGCCACCGCCAACCGGTTCACGGTCAAGGAGAGCTCACCCAAGCCCGACGAGTGCGGCGGCACCAGCGCAGGCACGATCAGGCCGGGAACATGGCTGACGAACAAGGCCTGTGGCTACTATCTGGGCCGGGCCATGCCGGGCACGTCGTTCGACTCACACTTCACCGACTCGTCCTGGCGACGGTTCGGAAGGAGCTGGGGGAACAACAACTTCTGCGCCTGGATCCACTCGGGGGCGCTGGAAACACCACCGGTCGGGTCGGTCGCCGCATCCTGCAGTGACGCGACCCGAGAACGGATCTCTCACCGGCTGTCGTTCGGTCGCGACTTCAACGCGGCACCTCACGCGGCGACCGGCGGCAGTACGGTCAGCGTGAGCCCAGCCTGCGGCTTCTACCTCAACTACTTCACGTCGACGTCCTTCGACACCGGCGGCCTGCGCGACCTGGCCGGTACCGGGCTGACCGAGGTGAGTTACCGCTTCTCCACAAAGGACAGGACGGTGGTCGTGGCCCGCGGCTCCGCCCTCGATCAGTGGGGTTTCATGGCTCGCTCGTGCGTCACCGACTGGAGAGGCGTCACCTTCAACAACCAGGACGACTAACGCTGTTTTGAACAGATAGCGGTCCGCCGGCCTGGCAATGGGACATCGTCTACAGCTGACGCTGACCCAACGCCGAGCGGGTCGTTCTGAGCGCGTCGCGCACGATCGCGATCGCCTCGTCGACGTGGGCACGATGCGTGCGGTGGCTGAGCACGCACAGCCGCAGGGTGCACTGGTCGTCGATCTGGGTACTCGTCAGGGCGATGCGTCCGCTCGCGTGAATGGTGTCCAGCAGTCGACGATTGACCTCGTCACCACCCGCAGAACGGAACGCGAGGACGGTCAGGTCCGGTGGGTATGTCTGCAGCCGGGGCATGTCCCGCAGTTCCCGGTATGCCACTTCGGCGAGGTCCAGCTTCTCGTCGAGCGCCGTGCGGAACGCGCCCGCGCCATACAGATGCAACGGGAGCCACAACCGCAGGCCGCGGAAGTCACGGGTCAGCTCGGCGCCGAGGTCGGCGTAGTCCGGCAGCCCGGTGTCGTGGTCGACGTCCTGCAGATAGTCCGCGTCGGCGCCGTGCGCTGCCCGCAGCGAGCGGACATCGCGCACCAGCAGGAGGCCCGTGCTGTACGGCAGGAACAGCGACTTGTGGGGATCGACCGTTACGGAGTCGGCTCGCTCGATGCCGCGGAGCTTAGTGCGGCCCCGCTCGGTCAGCTGGAAGCCGCCGCCGTACGCCGCGTCGACGTGGAACCACACGCCCTGCCGGTCGGCGAGCGCGGCGAGATCGGCGAGCGGGTCGATCGTGCCCGTGTTCGTCGTGCCGGCGGTGCCCACCAGAACGAACGGCCGCCGTCCGGCCGCCCGGTCGGCGGCGATGAGCTCCTCGGCGGCCGCTGGGTCCATGCGGTGGTCGGCGGTGACCGGTACAGTCCTGATCTGCTCCGGTCCGAACCCGGCGATATGCGCGGCCTTCGCGACGCAGTGGTGGGTGTGCTCGGTGAGATAGATGGCGCCGGTCTTCGGCGGCCCGCCGAGCTGCCGCTGGCGGGCGGCGACCAACGCGGAGAGGGTGCTGGCGGACGTGCCCGTGGTGAGCAGCCCACCCGCGCCTGCCGGCAGCCCGAACTCGCCGCAGAACCAGCGGATCACACTGTCTTCCAGAGCCACCAGGCCCGGCGCCATCGAACTCAGGCCGGTGTACCGGTTCACCGTGCAGGCGAGCAGCTCGGCGACGGCCGAGGCGAACAGGCCACCGCCGGGGAAGTACGCGTAGCAGCCCGGGCCCGCGGTCTCGACGGCCCGTGAGGCCGCGTCGCCGAAGACGTCGAGCAGATGGTCGAAGTCAACGGGTCGTTCATCGGGTGGCGCGAGCAGCTCGGCCAGGCCGCGGCAGGAGTCGTCCGGAGCTGTGGCGGGAGCCTCGCCCAACGAACCAAGGAAGTCGGTGACGAAGGACGTCGCCGACGCCATCATCGTGGCGACCTCGTCCTTGTTGGGTTCCAGCGCCGTCGGTACCCTCGGCACCCGCGTCACGTCCCCGGCACCGTGACCCCGGCGCCCGTCTTCGCCGGCTCGTCGCGTGACGCCGGATGAGTCTCCTGCAGCGGCGGCAGGGGGAAGGCGTAGAGCCGGCCGGCGTAGATGACCGGGCGGCGCCAGTCGGAGGGATCGAGCGGAACTAGCGAGTGCCGGTGCCGGCGGGCGGCCTCGATGCTCGACGCGCGGGCCGACGCGTCCCGCCCGCTCGCCTTGGCAATCTGTGCGATGCGTTCGGCGCCGAAGTTGATCGGAGCGGCCTGGCTGAACTCCTGGGCGCTGACCTCGAGCCAGCCATGGGTGTCCTCCTTGATGCCGTCAGCGAGCTGCCGGATGGCCCGGTCGTGGCCGAGCCCGGCATCCCTGGCCTGCCAGTAGCGCAGCACGCGGGAACCGTGCCCGACCATGCCCGTGATGGCGCCGCCGCTGGTCAGGAAGTGTCCGTTGCCGAAGGAGTCACCGGCGACCAGACCGTTCGCCGCGACAAGCGCGTCATCGCCGACCCGCTCGACCACGCTGAACAGCTTCGGGCCGTAGCGCAGCTGCACGGCGTCGAGCTCGTGTCGTGGCACCTCCAGGATGTGCGCGGACTGCTCGAGGAAGAAGTCGCGCAGGAGGAGCTGGTAGCCGGCGAAGTACTCCGCCGAACCGTGGTCGGTGCCGGCTGGGACCAGGCCGGCCTGGATGGGATCGAATGTCGCGAAGTCCGGAACCTGGACCAGTACCCAGCCCACCGCGGGGTCGGCCTCGTGCCCGACCGCGATCTGCCGTACCCAGTACTCGTTGCCGTCCTCGTCGAACTCCGAGGCGATCCGACGCCGGAGCCGGCCGTCGACCAGGATGTCCAGCAGTCCCGCGAGGTAGTCGGCCTGGGCCACCACGGGACCGTGACCGTCCCGGTGGTCGACCGTCACGTCGTGCTGGGTAAACCCGAGCCGTTCGGCGTCGCTGCTGTCGAAGCCCTCCGCCACCATGAAGACCTGGGGTACCCCGAGGTCGATCATTTCGGAGCCGGGCATCCGTACCCGTCGGAATTTGCCTTTGTAGTCAAGCTCGCGCACGGCCTCGATCTGTATTCCCTTGCGCCCGTCGGGATGGTCGACGAAGCCTTGGCCGTCGCCCGGCACGACGCGGTGGCCGAGGAAGAGGCGGACCCGCGGTGGCTCGATGCCGTTGTCCAGGTCCTGCCGTTCGATCGCCTCGAGATAGCGCCGCAGCAGGATGAGCACCTCGGAGGCGGCGGCCTGGAACATCGACGGCCCATCGAGTACGTCGACCATCCTGGCGCCGATCCGTCGGGGATCCGGCTCGGTAGGCGGTTTGGCCGGGTCGAGCTCGGTGACCACGCGGTTCGGTACCCCGTCCCTCCACCGGTCGTCGATGAACTCGGTGTGGTGGATGGTACCGGCGATGCGCGCGTCGGCACCGACGTACGAGCCGAGGAAACCGGTGACCACTTCGTCGGCGAACACCGGGCCGGCCGGCCAGTCGTGCCGGTACAGAGACTCCGCAAGACGAAAGATGCGCCCGTCGCCGCGCCGTGGTACCCCGGCCTCGCCGTACCGCTCGAGCATCATCCGGTCGATCGCACCGAGATGGTGGTAGAGCTCCTCACGAATGTTCCAGTGAACGCCGAGGGACGGGTCACCGCGCATCTCGACGCCGACCGCACGGCGGCCCATGGCGACGGTCCAGAGCATCGCCACCATGTTCGTGCCGCCGAGACCCAGCGCGAGGAAATCGGGGTCGCGGGCGCTCGACAGCGCATCCTGGTCTGTCATAGTCAGCATCTCCTAGGTCCAGATTCGCACCCCGCCGTACCCCGTGCTTCTTCCAACGTGCGCGGCGGTGGTCTTCACCGATACGTTGCCGCGTACCGCATCCGGGAAGGTCATCAAGAACCAGCTGCGCGGGCACGGTGCGGGCCGTCGCTGCTGGGCTCACACCTGCGGCGGGGGAGCGGTGGTGCGCCGCACCACGAGTGTGGGGGAGAGCTTGACCTGGGCGGTTGGCCGATGCCGGTCGTTGATCCGTTCCAGTAGCAGTCGCGCGGCGTCGCCGCCGATCTCTCGGCCGGCCTGGTCGACGCTGGTCAGCGAGATCGGGCCGAAGGCGGCGAAGGTGGTGTTGTCGTAGCCGGCGACCGAGAGCACACCGGTGGCTCACCGAACCTGGCACGTTCCACCTGCATGTCGGGCCGTCGTCGCGGACGCTGCCGCTGACGGTCCCGACGGCTCGTGGCTGACGGTCCGGGCCCCGTCGAAACGGTACCGACGGGGCGTCCGCGGACCACCTGGGCCGACCTCCGGCCCGCCGTGACCCGGGAACCGTTCCCGGCCGGGCACCGTCTATCCGGCATGGCAGACAGCCCGGCGTGGCGGTGGGTCGCCGCCGCGATCCTGACCCTGTGCGCCGGCTGCGCTCCGGCCGGTACCTCGCCCGGCCAGGCCCCGACG